>CALQKQ020000154.1 GCA_943331195.2 Akkermansia muciniphila
CTCCGCCTCCTCCCAGCCCTTCTGGCTCTAGCCGGTCCCGGCGCCGCCCTCCCCGCCTCCCCCCAGCCCCAACCTCAGGCCCAGGCCCTCGACGCCCTCGCCGAAAGCCTCCGCCTCCTCACCGAAAACCCCATCGTGCGCAGCGGCACGGTGGGGTTTTTTTTGGCCCCCCTCACCCACAGCCACCTCCCCCTCCTCCAACAAAACCCCCACCAAAGCTTCATCCCCGCCTCCGCCCTCAAAACCCTCACCACCGGCTCCGCCCTCGCACTCCTCGGCCCCGACTTCACCTTCGACACCCACCTCTTCTACCTCCCCGACTCCGGCGACCTCCTCGTCCAAGGCGCCGGCGACCCCTCCCTCGGCCGCCCCCACTGGAACGCCCTCTTCGACCACTGGACCCTCGCCCTCCGCGCCGCCCACATCTCCGAAATCACCGGCCGCATCCTCGCCGACGAATCCGCCTGGGAAGACCAAGAACTCCCCCCCGATTGGACTTGGATCGACATCGGCAACTACTACGCCCCTCCCCTCACCCCCCTCTCCTTCCACGACAACGCCTTCCGCCTCCACTTCCACCTCCAAGGCAACCCCGGCGACCCCGCCGCCTTCTACGACGCCGACCCCTGGCCCGCCAATCTCGACATCACCGACCGCATCCGCATCGGCACCCCCGGCTCCGGCGACCAAGCCCTCGCCGTCGGTGCCCCCGGCAGCCGCCGCCTCATCCTCCGCGGCTCCCTCGCCCCCGACGCCGGAAAATCCTCCATCCGCGCCGCCCTCCCCGACCCCGCCCTCTTCTGCGTCCAACAACTCACCGATTGGCTCAACGCCCGCCAACTCCCCGTCCACGGCACCCCCGCCACCACCCGATCCCTCCCCGCCCCCGACGCCGCCGACGCCCCCAAACGCCTCCTCATCGCCACCCACCACTCCCCTCCCCTCCGCGACCTCCTCTTCCCCATCCACCAGCGCAGCCTCAACCTCGACTGCGAATGCCTCCTCCGCACCCTCGGCCAAGGCCAAGCCCAACGCGGCCTGCAACGCATCCGCCAACTCCTCGCCGACCACCAACTCCCCCTCCCCGGCTACCAACAAACCGACGGCTCCGGACTCTCCCGCACCAACATGATCACCCCAGCCCTGCTCGCCCGGGCCAACGCCGCCTTCCTCACCGGCCCCCACGCCGCCCTCTTCCTCGACTCCCTCCCCCTCCTCACCCCAGCCCCCAACCCCGACGACGACTCCACCAACGATCTTACCGACGCCCCCACCCGCCCCAGCGCTACCATCCGCGTCAAAAACGGCAGCTTCCATCGCGTCCGCACCTTCACCGGCCTCATCACCTCCCCCGACGGCCCCAGCTACACCTTCGCCCTCCTCATCAATAACTACGACGGCCCCACCACCGCCCTCAGCCCCCTCCTCGACCCCTTCTTCGAAGCCCTCGGCAACCTCTAAAACCCACGCCAACGCCCCCAACCCAAAGCACCTGATCCACGGCGGCAGCTCTTCCGCAAAGGGCCGTCCACCGACCCACATAGCACCAACTCCCTCGCGATTGGCGGCACCTTAGCCCCAAAGCGGCATCCCATTCTTGTGTTGCCCAAGCCCCAACCGGGCACCTCAAGCTAACCTGGCGCATCGCCCCAGATCTCGACCCCACCAAAAGCCCTGTGGGCTAGAAGCCCGGCCCAACCTCGCCCCGCCTAGCCCAGGCCTTCAGGCCTTCTGTCCTTCATTTCAAGACAAAAAAGCCGCCGCCCCCATGTAGGAGCGGCGGCACATCAGCGCCACTATCCTTAGGCGGGGGCTCCAGCGAGACCGCCCGGAAGCCCACCTTCAGCTTCCTCTTCACGGGGACTGCTCGCGCTCGCCTCCGGCACGGCTGGGGGCATCGGGGGCTTGCTCCGAGGCGGATTGAGCATCTGCCCATGCTTCATGATTTCGCGGACATTCGCACCATCAAGGGTTTCATATTCCAACAGCGCCTTGGCCAGGGCGTCCATTTGGGGACGATACTTGACCAACAGTTCCTTGGCCCGCTGGTAGGAATTGTCGATCAGCAGCTTGATCTCCATATCAATCTTCCGCGCCGTGTCCTCGCTGTAGCCGCGCGAACTGGTCATGTCCCGAGCCAGAAAAACGTGCTCGTTGTTGTCCCCGTATTCAATCATCCCCAGGTTGTCGCTCATGCCCCACTCGCACACCATCTTGCGGGCGATCCGGGTGGCGTGCCGAATGTCGCCCATGGCTCCGTTAGTCACATCGCCAAAAACCATTTCCTCAGCCACCCGACCGCCCATCGTCACCACCAAATCGTCAAGCAACTCATTCTTGCGCTGCGTATACTTGTCCTCTTCCGGCAGCCACATCGTCGAACCGAGTGACGGCCCGCGCGGGATGATGGTGACCTTGTGAAGCGGCTCGGTGTGCTCCAGGACTTCCAACAAAATGGCGTGACCGGCTTCGTGGAAAGCAGTGTTCTCCTTCTCCTTTTCCGAGATGGCCATGCTGCGGCGCTCCTTGCCCCAGCGCACCTTGTCGCGGGCTTCCTCCAGGTCCTTGGTCGTGATCGCCTTGGCACTGCGGCGCGCCGCCATCAAGGCAGCTTCGTTGATCACGTTGGCCAATTCCGCGCCGGAGTAACCAGGGGTGCCCCGCGCAATGATCATCAAATCTACATCAGCCGCCATCTTCACTTTCTTGGCATGCACTTTCAAAATGCCCTCGCGCCCTTTGACGTCGGGGAGCGAAACGCTGACCTGCCGGTCAAAACGGCCCGGACGAAGCAGTGCTGGGTCGAGCACATCCGGACGGTTGGTAGCCGCAATAATAATGACGCCCTCGCCCGTGTCGAAACCGTCCATTTCCACCAAAAGCGCATTCAAGGTCTGCTCGCGCTCATCGTGCCCTCCCCCCATGCCATGGCCGCGGTGGCGCCCCACCGCGTCGATTTCATCAATGAAAATCAAACACGGCGCACTCTTGCGGCCCTGCTCAAACATGTCGCGCACCCGGCTGGCCCCCACCCCGACAAACATCTCCACAAAATCAGAACCGCTGATGCTGAAGAAAGGCACGTCGGCCTCCCCCGCAATCGCCTTGGCCAAAAGGGTCTTGCCCGTGCCCGGAGGCCCCACCATGAGCACCCCCTTGGGAATGTGGCCCCCCAACTTTTGAAATTTCTTGGGGTCCTTAAGGAACTCCACCAACTCCGAAACCTCTTCCTTAGCCTCATCCACTCCCGCCACCTGCTTAAAGGTGATCTTGTTTTTATCCATGGTGAGAAGGCGGGCCCGGCTCTTCCCGAAGCTCATCGCCCCGCGCCCCGCCATCTTGATCTGCTGGCGGAAAAAGAAATAGACCAAACCCAGCAGCAACAACAGAGGCAGCAGCGTCACCAGCAAGTTGGCCCCCATGTTGGTGTCCTCCTCAAACGCCGGAACCAGTCCCTGCGCCGCCAATTTCGCATTCAATTCCTCCCGCACCATCCCCAAATTCACTGGAGTGGTGTATTTCGTCGAGCCCATCGCCCCAGGCTCCTTGTCTTGGTAGCTCACAATCGCGTCCAACTGGGCTCCTTGAGAAGTGACCACCTTGACCCCCTTCTCCTTGTTCAGCGCCCCACTCTCCAGCGCCGCTAAAAAATCCTTGTAGGGCAAAGGCTTCCCCGGCGGGGTGCTGTGCCACATGATCCCCGTAGCGATCAGGCTCAGGGCGATTGAAAGCCACAGCAGGCCCTTCCAGTTAAAGCTCTGGTCTCCTCCAGGCCCGTTGGCGCCGGGACGGCGTTCAGGTCCATCCGGCGGGGCGGGCTTGTTTTCTTGGTTCGACATTTCGTTGGTAGGTTGTGGAGAATCAACTCCAGCCCTCAGGCTATCATGGCATGAAGGGCTGCGCAAGGGACAGAGGTGAGGCCGCGCGCGCCCCTCCTTCAACAACGCGCCGCAATCCTCCTCCGCCGCCTAAAAATCGCTTCTCCTCCTCCCCCGTACCTCAAAGTTGAGAAAAGGGCTTGCTTTCCTTAGGAGAAGTGTAAGTTTGCCGCCCCGCGCCCACCCGCTTCCGGCTTGCAGCGCGTTTTTTCCCTCAACACTATCATTTCAGGTCATCATGGTCGCAATCAGACTCAGGCGCGAAGGTTCTAAAAACCGTCCCTACTACCGTATCGTCGTCACCGATTCCCGCAGCCGCCGGGATGGCCCTTTCATTGATCAGGTCGGCACTTACGACCCCATGAAGGACGGAGTCAATTACCTCCTCGACCTCCCCAAGGTGGAAGACTGGATGGTCAAGGGCGCCCAGCCCAGCGAAACCGTCGCCAGCATCATCCGCAAAACCCGCAAGGCCCTCCCCGCCAAGGCCTAAGTCTCTCCCTCATTCCCCTTTCGAAAAACCCGGTTCCCTTCTGCCCGCCAGCAGGAACCGGGTTTTTCCGTTTTCTCCCGCGCCCCCCTCCTCTATGGACGCCGTTTCCCGCCTCCAGCAGTTTTTAGAATTCGTGGTCTGCGGCATCGCCAACCACCCCCAGTCCGTGCGCATCTCTCACCGCCAACAACACGGCACCACCATCTTCGACCTCAGCGCCGACAGCGACGATATCCCCCGCCTCATCGGCAGCAACGGCAGCACCGTCAACGCCCTCCGCTCCCTCGTCCAGGCCTCTGCAGACCTCCACGGCCTTCACGTCGGCGTGGAAATCGCAGAATAATCCCCCTCCCGCATGGACGGCGATTTTCCGCAAGACTACGCGGACCGCTTCAGCGGCCTCGCCCGCCTCTACGGCACACCCGCCTTGCACCTACTCCGCCGCGCCCACGTCTGCGTCATCGGAGTCGGCGGCGTAGGATCGTGGACCGTCGAAGCCCTCGCCCGCTCCGGCCTCGGTGCCCTCACCCTCATCGACCTCGACGACGTCTGCATCACCAACGTCAACCGCCAACTCCCCGCCCTCGACGGCACCGTGGGCCGACCCAAAATCGCCGTCCTCGCCGAACGCATGCGCCTGATTCATCCCGCCTGCCAACTCACCCTAGTCCCCGAGTTCGTCACCGCCGACAACCTCCCCCGACTCCTCCTCGGCCCTTACGACGCCATCGTCGATGGCGTCGACCGCACCGGCATCAAAGCCGCCATCGTCGCCCACGGCCAACGCGTCGGCCAGCCCGTCATCACCGTCGGCGGAGCCGGCGGGCGGCGCGACCCCACCGCCGTGCGCGTCAGCGACCTCGCTTTCTCCGTAGGCGACCTCCTCCTCAAAGGCCTGCGCAAGCGCCTGCGCCGGGATTACGGTTTCCCCAAAGGAGAAGGCCAACCCTTCGGCGTCACTTCCGTCTACTCCGCCGAACCCCAAGTTTTCCCCTGGGCCGACGGCACCTGCCGCGCCGAAGCTGAGCCCGGTTCTTCCCTGCGCCTCGACTGCGCCGCTGGATTTGGCGCCGCGAGCTTCGTCACCGGAGCCTTCGGCTTCGCCGCCGCCGCCGCCGTGGTCCAGCAGCTCACCCGGGGTGCCACCATCAGGGATTTCCCTGGGCCACCGCTTTAGCCAAGGCAGGGCCCAGCTCGCTGGCCTTGCTGAACGACTGCTGCGACACAAAATTCCGGCAAAAGTGCACTGTGGTGCGACCCCCAGGAGACGCCAGGGTCCGAAGCGCAGGATTTGCTTTCTCCAGCCAAGCCTGAGCCTCAGCTCCGTCCAAGTAGAGCACCACCCGGCCATAGGGCAGACTTTGTCCCAGCGCCGCGAGCATTTCCGCGCGATCCGGCGCGTCCGCGCCCCCCACCACCACCACCTGCAGCGGCGGCTGCAGCACCCCATCGTAGGCCTGCAGCATCCTCAGAAAACCCGCAGGAGTGCGCTGCATCAAGCTGCCAAAGCTCTCCACCATCAGCTTCACCTGATCTAAATAATCCTTCCGCCCCAGCGTCTGCCCCAACCGAAGCAGATTCTGCGCCGAGACGGCCGAAGCCGCAAATTCCGTGCTCTCATCGAGCGACTTCATCCGGTTGAACAACAGCGACTGCGCCGGCCCATCAAAAAAGGCCCCGTCCTCCGCATCCCGCAGCGCCACAATCTCCTTATCCTGTAACTCCACCGCCTCGCGCAACCAGCGCACCTCCGCCGTGCTTTCGTAGAGATCTAGGAAACCCCGGATCACCTGCGCATAGTCCTCCGCATAGCCCGGTGCCGCCGAGGGCCCGTCCAAAAACGCATGCACCAAGCTGCCGTCCTCCCGCCGCAAGCGCTTCAAAATGAATTCCGCCGCCCGCACCGCCCGTTCCCGCAAAGCCGCGTCTTGCAGCACCCACGAAGCCCGCGCCAGCGCCGCTACCACGGTGCCATTCCAACTTGCCAATACCTTGTCATCCAACAGCGGCCGCGGCCGCTTCTTCCGCGCCTCCAGCAGCGCCGCCCGACTCTGCCGCAATACCCGCTCCACTTCCGCCTCGGCGCGATCCATGTCCTTGGCGATCTCCGCCACCGAGCGCTCCACTCGCAGGACGTTGGCCCCCTCAAACCGGCCCCGCACCGGCGAGTCAATCGGCAAATTCCCTCGCTCTTCCAGCCCATAGGCGCGCCGCACCAACGGCAGCGCTTCCCCTCCCACTATCTTTTCAACCTCTCCCAACTGCCACACATAAAACGCCCCTTCCTTCATCGTCGCGTCCCCCGCCGCCACCGGACTGCTCGAGCCCTCCGCGCAGTAAAAACCGCCCTCCGGATGGCCCAACTCGCTATCCGCATAGCGCAGCACCGCCCTCGCCTCTTCCAGATAATCCTTCCGACCCAGCGTCAGCCCCGCATTGATCAGGCTTTCCGCAAAAAATCCCTGGTCATACAGCATCTTTTCAAACTGCGGCACCACCCAGTAAATGTCCGTGCTGTAGCGGTGAATCCCCCCGCCCAAGTGATCGTAGATGCCCCCCTTCAAAATCGCATCCAGGGTAGTTCCCAACATCTCCCGCGCCTCCGCCGCCCGCCCCATCCGGTCCGTCCCCAAGCGCGCCGCATACGCCATCAAATAGTTCAGCGACTGCGTTTGGGGAAACTTGGGCGCGCCGCTGAACCCGCCATTCACCGGATCATACACCGAGCGCAACCGGTCAAAAGCCGCCCCCAGCGCGCTCGGCTGCAGCGGAAGCTCCGTGCCCCGCCAAAATTTCCGGTATTCCTTCAAATACTCCTTGGCGGTGCGCTCTGCCTGCTGCTTCACATAGGCCGGATCCTCCGCAAATTGATTCGCCACATATTCCATCGTGAGGTTCCAGGATGGGGAATCCCCCTCGCTGTTCACCGGAAAGTAGACCCCACTGAAAATCGGCAGCCCCTCCGGAGTCAGCCACGTGTGCAGCGGCCAACCCGACTTCTTGTGCTTCCAGTACAGGAAATGCAAATAGCTATTGTTGACATCCGGGCGCTCCTCCCGATCCACCAAAATGTTCACATAGTGGCGATTCATGAACCGCGCCGTAGCCGGATCCCGAAAGGAATCCTCCTGCATTTTTTGCGACCACGGGCAACTGGCGTAACCCACCGAAACCAAGATCACCTTCTGCTCCGCCCGCGCCTTAGCAAAAGCCTCCTCGCCCCACGGATACCAATCCACCGGATCCTGCGCATGATGCCGCAAAAACGCCGACTGCTCACTCATTAAGCGATTCGCCGCCCCCGCCGCCGGCAAGGGGCCCTGCTCCCGATCCACTTTCACCTCCCCCCGCGGCGCCACACTGCCCACCTCCCGGCGACCACAGGAAACCCCGACCATCAGCATGACCACAGATCCCACCACCCGAGCAGAAAAAAAAGAGCGAACAAACACAGCAAGCATACGCATCAACGTTGACAAAAGTCCGCCCCAGCAGCGGTTGGCCCCAGCCTGCGCGGAAAGCCCGCCC
>CALQKQ020000155.1 GCA_943331195.2 Akkermansia muciniphila
GCTCTTCGTCCGCGGCCTCTACAACGCCGAAGCCACCAAAGGCAATATCCACAGCTCCCAAACCGGCAACCTCCTCTCCGGCGCCCCCCTCGCCTCCGGCGGCGCCATCCGCTCCGGCACCAGCATCGACCAACTCCTCGCCCAAACCTACGGCCGCTCCACCAAAGTCCCCAGCCTCGTCTTAGGCTGCGAGAAGTCCAATCCCTCCGTCCACAAGGACTACTCCATGCTCTACAGCTCGCACATCTCCTGGACCTCCCCCACCACCCCCACCCCTCTCGAAATCTACCCCGCCCTCGCCTTCGACCGCCTCTTCAAAGATGAAGTCAGCCGCGGCGACCAAAGCGTCCTCGACGCCGTCCTCGCCGACGCCAGCGACCTCCGCCGCCACATCAGCTCCGGCGACCAACGCAAACTCGACGAATACCTCGACTCCGTCCGCGACGTCGAACAACGCATCCAAAACGCCGGCCAAAAAGGCCAACTCCAAGGCTGGCGCCCCACCCTCGACAAACCCAACATGGCCCGCCCCGCCGACGGCATCCCCCAGGACATCGCCGAACACATGCGCCTCATGGCCGATATCCTCGTCCTCGGCTTCCAAACCGACACCACCCGCATCACCACCCTCAAACTCAACAACGACCACAGCTCCCTCCGCTTCCCTAACCTCGGCGTGGACTACATGATCCACCACCTCCTCTCCCACTCCGACAGCGCCGATTGGCTCAAGGTCAACAACTTCTTCCTCGAACAAGTCGCCTACATCGCCCGCCGCCTCGACGCCATCCAAGAAGGCTCCCGCACCCTCCTCGATAACACCATGCTCATGTTCTGCTCCAGCATGATGAGCGGCAACCACAACAACGACCAACTCCCCGTCATCCTCCTCGGCGGCGGCGGCGGTCGCATCCCAGGCGGTCGCGTCCTCGACTACACCGGCAAACCCGAACGCCAAATGTGCCGCCTCTACCTCTCCATGATGGACAAAATGGGCGTCCGCCCACCACAGTTCGGCGACGCCACCTCCGCCCTTCAAGAAGTCTAATTTCCCCTGCCGTCCCCTCATTTTTCCCTAACCGTGAAAGCGCTCCTCCTCCCCCTCGCCGCCCTCTGCGCCGCCGCCTCCTTCACCGCCGCCCGCCCCGCCCCCCCTAGCACCCCACGCCACATCGAAGGCTGGAACGTCGCCGTCGATCCCCGCCTCCTCCAAGGCGACGACGCCGCCCTCGGCCAACGCGCCCTCCGCCTCCTCCAAGCCAGACTCGTCGCCATCACCGAGGTCGTCCCCCCTCCCGCCCTCGCCAAATTGCAGTCCTTCACCATCGCCCTCGACCTCAACTGCGAAGACCTCCGCTCCATGCAATATCACCCCGGCGCCGACTGGCTCCGCGACAACGGCCACCGCGAATCCCTCGCCAAATGCGTCCACATCCCCTCCGCCACCCACTTCCTCTCGCCGTTCGATAACCGCCGCATGCCCTGGGCCGTCCTCCACGAACTCGCCCACGCCTATCACGACCAAGTCCTCGGCTTCGAAGAACCCCGCCTCCTCGCCGCCTGGATCAAATTCCGCGACAGCGGCAAATACCGCAGCGTCCTCACCAGCACCGGCCAACAACGCGAACATTACGCCCTAACGAATCAAAAGGAGTTCTTCGCCGAAATGACCGAGGCCTATTTTGGCTCCAACGATTTCTTCCCCTTCGTCGCCGGCGAACTACAACAGGCCGAACCCGAACTCTTCGCCCTGATGGCCGATATCTGGGGCCCCCTCCCCCAATAAACCACCGCCATAAAAGCAATCCTCCTGCTCGCCTTCGCCGACCGGCTCCACTCCCCCGGCCCCGCAGATGATTGCTCCACTGCGGCCCCGCCCCCCAAGCCCAGGCCCCCTCCCTGAAAAAAGTTGCCCTCCAATCCGAAGCCGATACCGACGGTCCCCGACCGCCCCAAGCAGCAGCGCTCCGCCGCCGTGGAATAAGCCGTCAAGGCAATCGAATCCACCAGGGGGTCCATCGCCTTGCGCCGCATCGCCCCTGACAAACCCTAGGCTACCCCTCGCCTGAAAAAAGGAAGCTCATTGGCAACTAATTTCTTGCCTTTTTTTCCTTTTTTATGCTAACATCTCATTGGGTTTATGACCCCTCCGCTTCGTTTCGCAATTCATTTATATTCTCTACTCCCTGCCCCGCATGAATCCCCTCACTCCATCGACCCGGCCCTCGGCCTCCCTCCTCCTCCTCAGCGGCACCCTCGCCCTCGCCCTATCCCCGGCGGCTCAGGCTACCGTCCTCACCTTCGACACCAGTCCCCGGGTCACCACCTACGACACCATGCCGCAAGACTACGGCGACTTCGTCGCCGCCGATAGCCAACTTTCCGCCAACGGCGCCTATCAAAACCTCTACCAACAAGGCGCCGCCTGGACGCCCCAAGTCGACATCAGCTACGCCACCTCCCGCCCCGGCGAGTTCCCCCAATACTTCCACGACAACGACCCCGAATGGCCAGGCGTCTGCTTCCTCTGGTCCTGGAATTTCCGCGGCGGCAAAGCCATCGGCGACCTCTCCTCCGACCCCGCCAAGGCCATGCCCGTCGGCTTTGCCTACTATTTCACCCTTACCCCCAGCGGCGGCAATCAAGCCGTGGTACTTAATTCATTCGTGCTCAACGACTACGCTGGCTACGGCACGTCCGTCGCCCAAGTCGTCGAGTGGCGCGTGGTCCAGGGTTCCCCCACCGGCACCGTCATCGCCTCCGGCACCGAAACCATGAGCGACGGTCAAAAGATGCTCGTCTCCACCGGCATGAATTCCGGCCAGGCCGCCCTCGGGCCCCTCGTCCTCGTGATCCGCCGCATGGCCGGCACCGAGGACGACCTCGCCCTCGACGACCTCGACTTCGATCAAGTCGGCCTCCCCACCACCTCCTACAATTCCGGCACCCTCGCTAGCCTCGGCGACGGCGCCAATTCCAGCGGCGTCACCCTCGAACAACCCGGCGCCATCGCCGCCTCCGGCGACTTCTCCACCCGCTACGGCCAAAGCGAACGCACCCTGGTTCCCTTCCAACCCGAACTCAACCCCGCCTCGAACGCCCCATTCACCATCGAGTTCTGGGCCAATCCCACCGCCTCCGACGACGATGACGCCCCCGTCTTCAATCGCATCTCCAGTGGCGACCGCTCCGGCTGGGCCTTCTTCCAGCGCGCCCCCGGCGTCGGTTGGAACTTGCGCATGTATGACGGCGTCGGCAGCAACGTCGGCTGGGACCTCACCGGCGGCACCGCCACCTTCAACGCCTGGTCCCATGTCGTCGCCACCTGGAACGGCAGCAGCGCCCGACTCTACGTCAACGGTGCCCTCGCCAGCTCCACCAACGCCTCCGGAAAATCCGGCAAATACAACGCCAGCTCTAGCGCCACCTTCTCCGTCGGAGCCTACGACAACGGTGGCAGCCCTTACAACGGCTGCGTCGACGACATCGCCTTCTACCCCACCGCCCTCAGCGCCACCACCATCCTCAGCCACTACCAGTACGCCTTCAGCCAAGTCGCCGGCACCTACCGCAAAAAGGTCCTCGCCGACGGCGCCGTCGAATACCTCCAACAAAATCCTCCCACCGCCGAACTCAGCGCCCCCGGCGCCGCCCCCAGCGTCTCCTTCACCGGAATCCTCGCCGAATCCACCGACCTCACCACCTGGTCCGACCTCCAAGTCACCAGCCCCTACCTGATTCCCGCCCCGCTCCAAGGCAAACGCTTCTTCCGCTCCCACCGCTGAGCCGCCCGGCCCTAGCCGCTCCCTCAAGCGAGCTCGCCAATGGGCTCAATGCCCTCTAGCACCAACACCGGCCTCCCGGCGGCACGCGCCGCCGGGAGATCCACCCGAAAACGGGCCTGCCAATCATTGAGCCCTTCCGGATCGACCAACACCTGATCAATCCGCCAACAAGATCCATCCTCTTCCACGAGGATATGCGTGTGCCCGGACTGCCGCGCTTCTGGATCCAAGGCCAAGCGCTCGTGCCCTTCGTAATACGCCGCCATGCGTTGCTCCAAGGCCTCCGCCGACCAAGGAGGCGGCACTCCCCCCGCCGCATCCGGCGGCACCAAAGCGGCCACCGCCGCCAAGCTCCGCCCCTCCGCCAAGGCCCGCAACAATTGGAAGATCGCCGCCCGAATCAAAGCCGTAAATTCCCGGCGATTGCGCGTGATGTCCGCCCGCTCCGGCACCGCCTCCAGCGCCGTTTCCACCGGACGGTAGTTGGGGTCCCGCAGCCGCTCCCACTCATCGAGCAAGCTGGAGTCGGTACCCCGCAGCACCCCCACTAGCCAGTCCTCCATCTCCTGCACCGCCTCATTCTTAAAGGAAGGCGGCACGGTCTGCTGCAACACCTTACAAACGCTAGAAATGTGCCGCAGCAGCACCCCTTCCTGGCGCTGCAATTCATAGCGGTGAATGTAGCCCGCAAAGCTCTCGTAGTCTTCATACATCTCCCGCACGATGCTCTTCGGCCGAATGTTATCCTGACCCACCCAGGGATGCGCCGCCGCAAAAGCGTTAAAGGTCTGATAAATAAAGTCCCGCCCCGGCTTGGGGTATTCCAGCTTTTCCAGCTCCGCGATGCGCTGGTCGTATTCCACCCCCGCCGCCTTCATCTCGTTCATCTTCTCCGTCTTCACCTTGTCCAATTGCCGCCGCAACACAATCTCCGGATTCTCCACAATCGCCTCCACCAACGACATCACCTCCAAGGGATAAAGCGGCCCCTTCGCATCCAAAAGCGCCAAGGTATCTAGCAACCACAGCGACAGCGCATGGTTCAGCGAAAAGTCCTCCTGCAAATCAATCCCCAGGCGCAACTTGGGCCCCGCCCCGCGGTATTGCGGAGGGATGATCTGGATGATCTTCCGCTCCACCAAGGAGCGAAACAATTGCCAGGCGCGGCGGCGGTGCTGCTTCTTCGCCGCCGCCGTCTCATGGCTGTCAGCAATGAGACGCTGCATCGCCCGGCAACCATCCCCCGACTGACTCAACACCTGCAATAACATCCCGTGGCTCACCTGAAACTTCGACCCCAAGGCCTCCGGCGCCGCCCCCTGCAATTTCTTAAACGTGTCCTCGCTCCAGCCCACAAAACCCTCCGGCGGTTTGCGCTTCACTAATTTCTTCATCTTCTTCGGATCCCCCGCCGCCTTGGCCTCCGATTTGGCATTCTCAATCGTGTGCTCCGGCGCCATCGCCCACACATGCCCCACGTCGTCAAACCCCTTCCGCCCCGCCCGCCCGCTGATCTGATGAAAATCCCGCGCACTCAAGGTGCCCGTCTTCACCCCTCCAAACTTAGTTAGCCTAGTCAGTAGCACCGTCCGAATCGGCACGTTGATCCCCACCCCCAAGGTGTCCGTGCCGCAGATGATCTTCAGCAAACCCCGCTGCGCCAACTGCTCCATCAGCACCCGATAGCGCGGCAGCAAGCCCGCGTGGTGCAAGCCAATCCCATGCCGCAAACACCGCTTCACCTCCTTGCCATACGGACTATTGAACGGCACCTCCGCAATGGCTTCCGCAATCGCCGCCTTCTCCGCCGCACTGCAATAGTTCACGCAAAGCAAGGTCTGCGCCGTCTCCGCCACGTCGTTCTGCGTGAAATGCACAATGTACACCGGCGTCTGCTTCGTCTCCACCAAGTCCTGCACCACCGCATCTAAACCCCGGTCGTCAATGTAGCGAAACTCCAACGGCACCGGCCGCACCGTCGACGAAACCACCGTCGACCCCGCTCCCGTCAGCCGAGTCAATTCCTTTTCAAAAAAGGCCGTCGCCCCCAACGTCGCCGACATCAACAAAAACCGCGACCGCCCCATCGTCAGCAGCGGCACCTGCCACGCCACCCCCCGCGAAGCATCCGAATAATAGTGAAACTCATCCATGATCACATCCCGAAACGGTGCTTCCGCTCCCAGGCTCAAGGCTTGATTAGCAAGGATTTCCGCCGTGCAGCACAAGATCGGCGCATCCCGATTCACCGTGGCGTCCCCCGTCGCCAGCCCCACCTGCTCCGGCCCAAAATCGCGGCACAACGCCAAAAACTTCTCGTTCACCAAAGCCTTGATCGGACAAGTATACACCGACCGCTTCCCCTGCGCCATCGACTTAAAATGCAGCGCCGTCGCCACCAACGATTTCCCCGATCCCGTCGGCGTATTCAGAATCACATTCTTGTCGTCATACAACTCCAAGATCGCCTCCTCCTGCGCCGGATACAGCTCCAGCCGCCGCTCCGCCGCATAGTCCAAAAAGCGGTCTAACAACTCGGCCCCAGCCAGGTCAGGGGTGGCCGGAAGACGGCGCAGCAAGGGATTTTCAGACATCCGCCACCCTAAGCGCAGCTGCCGCTTTCCTCAACCCCCCAGCGCGCCCCCCTAACGGCGACGGTGGCGCCGCGCCACCCCAGCCGTAAACAGCAAGCCCAAGCCCAGCCCAATCCCCACAATGATCCAAAAAACGTCGACCCGATTTTCCAACCCGCTATGGATATCCATCCCAAACACGCTGCACAACGCCGTCAGCGGCAAAAACAGCGCCGCCAATAAATTGAGCCGGTGCGCGCTCGACGCCATCTGCGCCGCACTGGCCGCCTGCGCTTCCGCCTGCCGCGCCGCCGTATAGTTCAGCCCAAATTGGGCATCCTGCATGAGCAATTCCGCACTCCGCTCTAACCCCGCCGCTTGGTCGCGAAAGTTGATCAAGGCCCGGTCCTCCCGCGCCATCTCGCGGGCCTGCTGCAGCGCCCGGTGCAGCCCCCGCGCCGACCGCAGCACCGGCGCCGCCGCCGCCAACAATTCATGAAAATCAGCCGCACGAGCAGCCACCATCTCCGCCTCCTCCAAGGCGTGAATCCGCCTCTCATATTCCGCCAAAAAAGCCTCCAGTCCCGCAATGCCATCCCCCGCGCTCCAACTGCTCCGCCAGTCCCCCCCAGGGGCCCGGTGAAAATAAACCGGCACCCGCTCCCGCTCATCCGGTCCTGGAATCCGGTGTACAATCACCAAGACATGCCCCTCTTCTAACATCGACCGCTGCGGGCCCGCCTCCCGCCCCAGCCGATTCCGAATCGCCTCCGGCAGCCCCCCCTCCGCCAGCCAAGCCGCCCCGCTCTGCATTAGTGTTTCCTCCATCCTTCACCCTCAACACCACTGCCGCGCCACCACAAACGGAAATATCGCCCCCACCGTCCACGGGCCCGCCCAGCAGCTACCGGATTAAGCTTGTCTCCCCGCAGCCCCTGGCAAATGATCCGACCACATGCACCTCAGCGATTTAACCTGGCCGACCGTCGCCGCCTTGTCTCCAGATACTCCCGTGGTCATTCCCGTGGCCGCCCTGGAACAGCACGGCCATCACCTGCCCCTCTTCACCGATTCCACCCTGCTCG
Source organism: Akkermansia muciniphila (assembly GCA_943331195.2). Taxonomy (GTDB): domain Bacteria; phylum Verrucomicrobiota; class Verrucomicrobiia; order Verrucomicrobiales; family V1-33; genus CAIZWU01. The sequence continues at coordinate 7,444 of CALQKQ020000155.1, forward strand.
GCGAAATCGTCCGCCGCATCAGCCCAGCCTTTTCCGACCGCGTCCTCTTTGCCCCCCTCATGTGGCTGGGCAATTCCCATCACCACCTCGATTTTTCCGGGACGCTCTCGGCCGCCCCGCGCTTATACCTCGACCTCCTCAACGGCCTCGCGGATAACATGCTCCAGCACGGCTTTCGCCGCATCGTCTTTCTGAACGGCCACGGCGGCAACGACATCCCCGGCCGCCAGGCCATCTTTGAACTGCGCCAACGCCACCGCCACCGCGACGACCTCCTCTTCCTCTTCGCCACCTATTGGAATCTGAACAACGATCCCCCCTCCGACTTCGTCCAACCAGAAATGGGGCACGCCTGCGAATGGGAAACTTCCATGATGCTCCACATCGATCCCGCCAAAGTAGGCCCCTACGCGACCGCCGCGCC
>CALQKQ020000156.1 GCA_943331195.2 Akkermansia muciniphila
AGGCAGGCGCCACGCCCTCCTGCTCGCTGCGCGCGTTGCACCACTTCACCGCATCGCACCAATTCACATCCGTAACCGGATACTCTGCTCCGCGGCCCGCCCCTTCGCCGATGGCATAGCCGTGGGCCAGCGCCCAAGTGCGCACGCTCTGCCACTCGCCCCATTGCACTTCGTATTTCCCCATATAAAACCCATCCACGCTCTGCGCTCCAGCCCACGAGTCGGCGGGCAACGCGCCGCCCACGACGCGGACCATTCCAGCAGGTGCCACCCCTTCGCCCACCACCACCTTAAACTGCACCTGCGAGCTGTATTGCCCGTTCCAGTCCAAACCCGCATTCCAGGTCAGCGCTTTTCCGGTTCCGGCGCCGACCGCGGGCCCCACCGCCCCGCTCACCGCGGCCGCAGGCACCGCAAAGGTGGCCCCACCATCTCCAGAAATCTGCAGGCGCACCGCCACCGTCGCCGTGTCCGCGGCGACGTCGTAGGTGATGTCCACTAGCTTCGTCCCCGCCCGCTGCATGGCCTTCAGGTTGCTGACCACCGGATCCGCCGCCCACCCTGACAGAGGCCCTAAAATCAAGACCGCAGCGAACAGAGCCGACGCGCGGCGCGAGGATAAACGGGCGAAAGGAGCGGACATGGGAAAATGGGGCGAGCGGGATGGAGGGCCAGATGCGGCAAAAACCAGCGCGGCGAAAACTCCGCAGCCGACGGCTACCGCCACCGCGCCATCTATCCGTTATCAGCTTTATGACCCCTGTCCAACAATTCCTCTTCACGGCTATGCCCCAAAAGCCAGATGAGCGCGCAGGCCGCCGCCCTTCCCGCCCTAGATGAAACCGCGCGCCGCCCGCGCGTCACCGCCCGCGCCGCTCATGAAGCCTCCCTCCTTGCGCCTCACCTCCGCCCTCCTCTGCGAGCAGAATGACGAATGGCGCGCCTCCAAAAGGGATCTCGATATGAACCCTGCCCATCCACCCCTCGCCTAACCGCCTATTTTACAGCATATCCATTGCGTCGCCCCCTATCGTCCCTCACCAAATGGGAATGCGGCGCGCCCATCCCGCACTGGGTCAGCGAAAAACGAGGAAAGCCAAAGGGCCAATGCAGTGTCGAAGCCCTTAGCGCCGAAGAAATCAGCAGCTTCAGCAAACTGGCCGCGAGCTAAGGACCCACCGTGAAGCAGCTGGCCGCCGCGTTCATTCGGCACAGGATGCGCTTCCCATGCCCCCAAAAAAGTGTCACAACCGATTTGTCACAATACTAGCTAGCAGGCCAGTAACTCCTTAAGAACGCAACTCCGGCGGTAGGGATCGAACCTACGACCTAATGGTTAACAGCCACCCGCTCTGCCGCTGAGCTACACCGGATTGTCGTTCCGCAGCAGTGCTGCGAAGGAGGGGCGATTATGCTGGCCTTTGCGTCGAATGCAAGTGCTTTTTGCAAGTGTCGCCCATTCCCCCGAAAAGTCCCGCTTTTTCCCCTGCCCGCAGCGGCGGCGGCCGCGACCCTCGCTTGCGAAGGCATGAAATCTGCGGCGGATGGGGGGATGTCCGTTTCCCTGACGCAGCTCCCGGCCCCCGGCACGCATCTGATTCGCCATGCCGGGGATCACGCCCACTTTTCCCTGCGCGCCAGCGCGCCCATGGCGGGCCAAGCTTTTCTCCGCACCAACCTCCGCCAAGCCGCCCGCCGCCGCGCCGAACTGATCGCCGCCGTGGAAGAGGCCGCCCCACCCCCCGGTCTCGATTGGGAAGATTTGCCCATGCGTTCCGACGGCGACGGGGGCTGGTCCCTCAGCCTGCCTCTGCCCGAAGTGGGGACCTTCGAAGCCCGCGCTTTCCTCCTGCCCGAGGAGCTGGCCCAACCCCTCTGGCCCAGCGACGACGGCAACGTCGCCATCAAAGTCGAGCCCGCTTGGACCGCCGCCGCCAATGGCATCTACGCCGCCTTCCCCCGGCTCTTCCGCCGCGCCGCCAGCGACCTCGCCGAAGACTCCCTCCAGCCCTTGGACGACGCTGGCTACACCGTGATCCCCCCTAGCGGCACCTTCCGCGACGTCGCCGCGCGCTTGGACCACATCCTGGGCGACCTCGGCTTCAACATTGTGCTGCTCCTGCCGCCCTTCCCCGTCCCCACCACCCATGCGCGCATGGGCCGCTTCGGCAGCCCCTTTGCCGCCCTCGATTTTTACAACGTCGACCCCGCCCTCGCGGAATTCGACGGCCGGACAACCCCCCTGCAACAATTCGGCGAACTCGCCGACGCCATCCACGCCCGGGGCCGCCGCCTCTTCATCGATATTCCCATCAATCACACCGGCTGGGCCTCGCAATTGATGGCCCAACACCCCGAATGGTTTGTCAGGAACGCGGACGGCACGTTCCACTCCCCCGGCGCTTGGGGCGTGGTCTGGGCCGATTTAGTTAAGTTAGACTATGCCCAGCGCGCGCTGTGGCAAGAAATCGCCGAAGTCTTCCTCTTCTGGTGCCGCCAGGGCGTCGATGGCTTCCGCTGCGACGCCGGCTATTTCGTGCCCCAAGCCGTCTGGCAATACATCGCCGCCAAAGTGCGCACCGTATTCCCCGATACCATCTTCCTCCTCGAAGGACTCGGCGGACCCATCCCCGTGATGCTAGACCTGCTCGGCGATGGCGGCCTCAACTGGGCTTACAGCGAGCTTTTTCAAAACACCGGACGCGACGCCATGGACTGGTATCTGCCCCAGGCCATCGCCCAATCCCGCGCCCAAGGCTATCAGATTCACTTCGCCGAAACCCACGACAACACCAGACTTGCCGCCGTCTCCCCCGCCTGGGCCCGCCTGCGCACCGCCGTGGCTGCACTCTGCAGCCCAGCCGGCGGCTGGGGCCTCACCTGCGGAGCCGAATGGTTCGCCACCGAACAAATCCGCGTCCACGGCACCACCGCCCTCCAAGAAGGTGCGTCCCCCAATCAAATCGCCGAAATCGCCGCCCTGCAGCGCCTCCTCCTCCAGCCAGCCTTCGCCGCCGGCGCCGAGCTGCAACTCCTCACCACCAGCAGCGGCTCCGGCGTAGCCCTCCGCCGCATCGCCCAAGACGGCGGCCAGTCCCTCCTCATCCTCATCAATCTCGACCCCGCTAACCCCACCGAAGTCACCTGGCCCAGCGCCGCGTTCCCCGCCGGATCCCTCGCCGCCGTCCCCTGCGGCGAGACTCCCGCCCTACCAACCTGGACCGACCACGAAGGCCGCGTCGCCCTCGCCGCCGGCACCGTCGCCGTGCTCGCCGCCGCCCCGCTCGAGCCCTCGCCCCGCGACGCCGCCCTCGAACAAAGGACCGCCGCCCTAGCACAACAAATCAAAACGTGGCTCCCCTCCCAACCCAACCTAGCCGATCCTCCCCTAGCCAACTTGCGCGAAGACCCCGCCGCCTTTTGCCAACACCTCGCCGGCCTCCCCTTCCCTCCCGTCACGATCACAAGCTGGCCCCGCGACCAGAGCCGCGCCGTCGTCTGGCTGCCCGGCGACCTCCTCCTTATCAAAGCCGAAGCCCCCTTCAGCTTCGCCCTCCACAGCCACGCCGACCCCTCCGCTCACGGCTATAGCCTCCCCGGCGCCGGAGGCCATTTCGCCTTGCTCACCCGCCCCGCCTTCAGCGAAGGCCCAGCCTCCGTGCAGCTGCGCCTCGCCGACACCACCGGCACCCTGCCCCTCCATTTGACCGCACCCCTAGCCGATCCCCCCACCGAGGCCAGCGGCCCCCAGATCCGCCTCGATCCCGACCTCCACCTCGTCCTCAGCAACGGCCGCGGCGCCATGTCCCAACTCCGCGCCGCCTGGGGCACCCTGCGCAGCCAATACGACGCCCTCCTCGCCGCCAACCCCCATCCCGACTTCCCCATCGACCGCCGCATCGTCCTCAGCCGCTGCCGCGCCTGGGTCGTCCGCCGCGGCTTTTCCACCGAAATCTGCGCCCTCTGGACCGAACGCGTCCGCATGGTCTCCGCCCAAACCGCCCGCTGGGACTTGCGCCTCCCCTGCGGCGACGGCCACTGGGTCCGCCTCACCGCCACCGTCCACCTCACCAAAAACCAAGACGCCCTCAGCCTCACCTTCGAACGCCTCCACGGCGACAACGCCGGCCCTATCACCCTCATCCTCCGACCCGACCTCGAAGACCGCGGCTTTCACGAAAAATGGCACCTCCCCCCAGAGCGCGTCGCCGCCCTCAACCAAGCCCTCACCATCCGCCCCTCCTCCTTCCTCATGCCCTGCCGCCACGGCCGCCTCCACCTCAGCGCGCCCGGCTCCACCTTCATCTCCGAACCAGAACGCCTCACCGCCCACCACCCCATCGACGCCTCCCGCGGCCTCGGTTCCCACTCCGACCTCTTCAGCCCAGGCTACTTCTCCGCCACCCTCGGCCCGAGCGACCCCGTGGTCCTAGCCGTCGGCCTCGACTCCCTAGCCAACCCCGAAGCCAAGGCCGACCTCGCCCCCACTGACACCGCCTGGCGCCACTTCACCCTCCAAGAGGCCGTCCGCCAATTCATCGTCAAACGCGACGACTCCCTCACCGTCATCGCCGGCTACCCCTGGTTCCTCGATTGGGGCCGCGATACCCTCATCTGCCTGCGCGGCATCGCCGCCTCCGGCGAACTCGCCGCCGTGCGCGATATCCTCAAAACCTTCGCGCGCTACGAACAACAGGGCACTCTCCCTAACATGATACGAGGCGGCGACGATTCCAACCGCGATACCTCCGATGCCCCCCTGTGGTATTTTACCAGCGTCGCCGACCTGCTGCGCCGCGAAGGCCACCACGGCTTCCTCGAAGAAATCGTCGGCGGACGCAGCGTGCGCCAAGTCCTCGTCTCCCTCGGCCAAGGCTACGTCAGCGGCACCCCTAACGGCATCGCCATGGACCCCGACAGCGGCCTCATCTACAGCCCTTCCCACTACACCTGGATGGACACTAACCACCCGGCCGGCACCCCCCGCCAGGGCTATCCCATTTCCATCCAAGCCCTCTGGTTCGACGCCCTCCAGCTCCTCGAAACCATCGATTCCGCCCCCCAATGGCCCGCTCTCCGCGCCCAGGTGCAACAATCCATCCTGACGTATTACACCCGGCCAGGCCAGCCCTGGCTTAGCGACTGCCTCCACGGCGCCCCGGGGCAAAGCGCCCGCAACTGCGTCGCCGACGACCACCTGCGGCCCAACCAACTCCTCGCCATCACCCTCGGTGCCGTCACCGATCCCGCCCGCTGCGCCGGCATCCTGGAAGGCTGCCTCGAGCTGCTCGTGCCCGGCGCCCTGCGCACCCTAGCGGACCGACCCGTGACCTTCCCCCTCCCCGTGGAGCGGAACGGACAACTGCTCAACGATCCCCTCCACCCCTTCTGGCCCCGCTACGAGGGCGACGAAGACACCCGGCGCAAGCCCGCCTATCACAATGGCACGGCCTGGCCTTGGCTCATGCCCATGTTAGCGGAAGCCATGGTCCTCGTCTATGGCCCCGCCGCCAAAGCCCGCGCCGCCGGCATCCTCAGCTCCTCCCTGCCCCTCTTCGCCCGCTTCTCCCTCGGATCCCTCGAAGAAATCATCGACGGTGCCTACCCCCACGCCCCCCGCGGCTGCGGCTCCCAAGCCTGGTCCATCACCGAATGGGTCCGGGTCCGCCAGCTCCTCGAGACCCTGCCGGAATACCCGCATCCTCCCGCGCACTGAGGCCGCCGCCCTTCCCCCAGCCCTCCCCTCCCGGCCCCACCACCCACTCCTCCAACGCCGCATTGACCCGCGCCAACCACTCCCGCACCCGCGTCTTCCCTGACTGCTCCCACGTCAAGCCCGGCCCCCGAAATCCACTCACCTGCATCCCCCGCCGGTCCGCTAACCACAGCGCCCGCGGCAAATGAAAGTCGTCCGTCACGATGACGCACGCCGTGATTCCAAACACCTCCCGCGCCCGCTGCACCGAAAGCAGCGTGCGCAGCCCCGCATAGTCCAACAAAATCGCCGCCGACGGCACCCCCCGCTCCATCAAGCCCTCCCGCATGTCCCGCGGCTCATTGTAATCCGCCCGCCGATTGTCCCCGCTCACCAAAAGCTGCCGCACCCGCCCCGCCTTCCACAGCGCCGCCGCCGCATCCATCCGCATCCGCCAATGCGCATTGATCCTCCCCGAAGGCAGCGTCCGACTCGTCCCCAACACCAAAGCCACCGGCGCTAGCGGCACCGCTCCCGGGTCGCTCGTAATCCGATCCCGGCTGCGCTGCACAATCCACACATTAAAACCCACCGCCGCCACCAGCCCGCCCAAGAGGACGGCACCAAGCCAGCGAAGAGGTTGTTTGATCAGCCGTTGCATCAGGGGGGGGAAAACGCCTTCATCTCCCTTCCCCACCCGGGCCTTGCTGTCAAACCCCCTATGAAAACCATCTTCCGCGTCCTCCCCTGGCTGAGACGCTACCCCCTGCTCGCCGCCGGCCAACTCGCCTGCGCCATCCTCGGCACCCTCATGGTGCTCGTCCCCCCCAACGCGATCAAATCCGTCATCGACGACGTCATCGGCCAAAACCACCCCGAAAAACTCCTCCCCTGGGTCCTCTTCGCCGCCGCCGCTTGGTTCGGCCGCGACCTCATGACCACCCTCCGCATCATCCTCAACAACACCCTCGAACAACACGTCATCTTCGACATCCGCAGCGACCTCTACCAACGCCTCCAGCTCCTCCCCCTGCCCTGGTTCGACCAAAAACCCACCGGCGATCTCATGACCACCGTCGCCGAAGACGTCAATGCCATGGAGCGCGTCCTCATCGACGGCGTCGAACAAGGCCTCATCGCCTCCCTCCAAATCGGCGTCGTCGGCGCCTGGATGTTCTGGCACAGCCCCAGCCTAGCCGCGATCGGCATGCTCCCCCTCCCCTTCCTCGCCGCCGGAGCCCTCTGGTATACCCTAACCGCACGCGGCCGCTACAAGGACGTCCGCAAGGCCACCAGCGAAATGAATTCCATGCTCCACGACAACATCAGCGGCATCCGCCAAATCAAAGCCTACGGCATGGAACACCCCGAACACGAACGCTTCAACGCCTTCAGCAACCGACTCCGCCTCGCCACCCTCCGCGTCATGCGCGCCTGGTCCTTCTATAATCCTAGCATGAATTTCATCGGTGCCCTCGGCACCGTCCTCGTCCTCTACTTCGGCGGCCGCGCCGTCCTCAACCGCAGCATCACCCCAGGCGAATTCACCGGCTTCCTCTTCCTCATGCCCTTCTTCTACGAACCCGTCGGCCGCCTCCACTCCCTCAACCAAATCCTCCAAGCCGGCCGCGCCGCCGCCGACCGCGTCTTCGATATCCTCGAAGCCCCCACCGAACCTAACGCCGCCTCCGGCGAAACCCTCCACCTCTCCCGCGGCCACGTCGTCTTCGATCGCGTCCGCTTCACCTACAGCGGCAAAACCGCTACCCTAGCAGGCGTCAGCCTCGAAGCCAAACCCGGCCAAGCCATCGCCCTCGTCGGCCCCACCGGCGCCGGAAAATCCACCATCATCAACCTCCTCACCCGCTTCTACGAATGCGATGGAGGCGACATCCTCATCGACGGCCAATCCATCAAAAACCTCAGCAAACCCAGCCTCCGCGGTGCCATCGGCTACGTCACCCAAGAAAGCTTCATGTTCAACGGCACCGTCCGCGAAAACCTCCTCATCGCCAAACGCAACGCCACCGACGAGGAACTCTGGACCGTCCTCGAAGCCGCCAACGCCACCCCCTTCGTGCGCCGCCTCCCCGAACAACTCGCCACCCAAGTCGGCGAGCGCGGCGTCCGCCTCAGCGTCGGCGAAAAGCAGCGCATCTCCATC
>CALQKQ020000157.1 GCA_943331195.2 Akkermansia muciniphila
GAGCCCGTCCCGTCCATGGTGAACGAGGCCGTCGTCGTCAGCACCCCAGTGCCACCCGTGATCGAGCCCGAAGTCAGCGTCACCGCCCCCACCGTGTCTGAAAACGTCGCCATATCCAGGGTACCCCCATTCACCGTAACCGCCCCGCTAGATAGCGCATTGGCAATCCCATAGAGCAGCGTTCCCCCAGAAACCGTCGTCAGACCCGTATACGTGTTCGCCTTCGAAAGCGTCGCCGTCCCCGCCCCCGTCTTGTCCAACGTAACTGCCCCGCCCAAGATCGCGGCCACACTCGTGTCCACCGTCCCATTCAGCGCAAAACTCGTCCCCGTCAGCACCCCGGTGGTGCCCGTAATCGTCCCCGAAGTCAGCGTAACCGCCCCCACCGTATCATTGAAAGACACCACGTTCAAAGTCCCCCCATTCACCGTCACCGCCCCGCTCGAAAGCGCATTGATCGCCCCATACACCAGCGACCCCCCCGTAACCGTCGTCAGGCCCGTGTAGGTGTTCGCAAACGAGAGCGTCGTGGTGCCCGCCCCCTCCTTCGTCAAAGTGCCCGTACCAATGCCAATCGCCGCTGTGGTAAAGGTCGTATTCCCCGCCCCGCCCAACGTCAGGTCAAAAGCCCCCGACACCCCACCCGACAGCGTCAGCGTCCCCGCGTCGCTGCTGATTTCCGAGGCACTGCCCAAGGTAATCGCCCCCGCATAACTATTCGTCCCGCTAATGCTCCGCAGCGCCCCGCCACTGCTGATCCCCGTGCCATTCAGAGCCAGCGCTTCCGCCCCCACCGCGATCGTCCCCTGCAACTCCAGCGCCGCCCCGCTCCGCACCGTCACCCCACCCGCAACATTTCCCAATCCAGTTGCATTTTGCACATTCAAAACCCCCTCATTGATGACCGTTGCCCCCGTGTACGTATTCGCCCCCGAAAGGGTCAATAGTTGGGTCCCGGTCTTTGTCAGCGAGGAGGTCGCTATAACGGCCGAAATCGTCAACCCACCCGTGTTGTACTGGTGAACAATCAGTTCGGTGGTGCCAGCAATGGTTCCGGTCGTGTTATCAATGGTGTAGCTGTTCGCCCCCGTCGACAGCAAGCCCGCCGACGTCGTCCCCGAAAAAGTTAAATTCTTAGTGCTAAGCGAAAGCGTCTGTCCGGCGGCGCTCGGGCTAATTTTGAGACTATATAATGTGAGACCGCCTCCCGTCACCGAGGAAGTACCGCTCAAGAGGTAATTGACCGTGCCAGTATTCCCGGCAGTAGCGTAAGCCGTATAGGTGGCCAGGCCAGTAATGCTTCCACCGCCAACCGCCCAATCCGCTCCTCCGACCGTCGCCCAGCCTCCCGCCAGAATTCCATTAGTACTGACGGTTGAGGTCGTGGCCACCCCAGAGCTGTAGTCCATCGTCGCCCCCGCCGTGCGCGTGATCGCCCCCTGCACCAAGGTAGCGGTGCTGCCGACGCTGCGAGTTACCGAAGACGCCCCTGTGGCAATCGTCGTGCTAGTGACGGCCTCCGCGTGCGATCCTCCGGAAAGATTCAGCGTCCCCCCTCCAAAACTCAAAACAGCCGTGTCAGCCAACTTAGAAGCGCTGGTGCCACCGTAATCCAGCGTCAGAGTCCCATCCTGCACCGAAATCGTCCCCGTAAAGGTATTCGCCGCAGAAAGCACCAACGTCCCTGCCCCCGTCTTGCTCAGTCCGCCTGCCCCCGTGCCCGCTCCGGACATTGTCAGGGTATTTGTAGTTACCTCGATGGTCCCCGTGGAAGTCAACGTAAAGTTGCGGTCCGTCGACGCCGTCGCCCCCGTGTATTGCAAGGTCCCCCCATTGAAAACCAAGTTCGCCGCCGCATTCGTCGCCTGCCCCAGGTTGCCCGCCACCCCACCGTTCCCGATCGTACCCACCGATAGCGTCCCCGCCGTCAACGTCGTCACTCCCGTAAACGTATTCACCCCCGAAAGCGTCAACGTGCCCGCCCCCGACTTCGTTAATCCGCCAGTGCCAGAAATAATCCCTTTCAGCGCACTGCTCCCCGTCCCGCCCACGGTCAACAGGAAGCCTCCATTGGTCACCCCATTCTCCACCGTCAAGGCGTTGGCAGAATTGTTCGTCCAAGACTGCGCCGCGCCTAGAATCACGGCCACGTTTTGTCCCGAAGTCGCCGAACCAATCGTCACCGCGCCCGCCAAACTGGCCACCGTGATGCCTGAACCAGCAATCGTCAGGGTGCGATCCGTCCCGCCGCCCTGCAAGGTTGTCGTCGCCGTGTTGGTCCCCAAAAAACTCAGCCCAAGGACCGACTGATTGGCGTTGAGATTCACCGTCTGGGCGGTGTTGGTAATGGTGCTAATGCTAAACGTCGCCACATCGGCAGCCACGGGCGCTGCTGCCGGGTCCGTCGTCACCCCCACTGCATTCGACCAGCTCGCCGTCGCCGCCCAGATCGTGCCAGTCCCATCCCAATAAATCGTCGCCGCCCCCACCTTCCCGGTTCCCAGCAAAAAGATCGCCGCCACATTCGCCGCCAAGGCTAAACGAACCACAGGCGACGTTTTGGACAGCTTAGCGGAGCGGAGCGGATTGGTGCGGCGTTTCATGGAGAAGGGGAGGGGGAAACCTGAATCAAAAAAGGGGTATTGAAAAAAAACAATGCCAAGACCGATGCTCAAGCAAAGCCAAGACCCGGCCCGCACCAGCCGCCCGGCACACACCCCATCGCAGGGGGCGCCCAAGTGACTCATCAGGCCGAATAATCAGCTATTACTGGCAGAATATTCCGAGTGAATACCACAATTGCAAGGGTTTTTCGCCGATTTCCCCCGTAATTCCGCCAACAAAACGTCATGTTTGTATTGGTAATTCCCCGTTTTGAATTCTCCAAGCACCACCCTTCTCCCCCGCTAGAACCGATCCCGACGCCTCAGTGCTTAACCACTGACTAATATTAATTAAATATTCATTGATGGTAATTCATAATTGACCCAACCGCCGCCGCTGCCCTGGCCTTGGCTTGGCCGCCTCCCCAGGCCCCCCAGATCGGCACCCCATCTTCGCAACGCTCCGTAGGATCAGTATTTTTTGTAGATAGCGATCAAGGCTTGACGCGGCCCAAATCGAACCTCATTAAGGTCAACTTTATTTTTGTGCCCGCCTTTCACCCTGTCCTTCGGGCCCAGGTCGGCAACCCCTCCTCCCCCACCATGAAGTCCTCCCAGCCCCGATCGGCGACCGAACCCGCTTCTGCCCTGGCCTCTCGCCGCGCCACTTGGCTCCTCCTCGCCCTGGGTCTGCTTCCCCGCGCTGAAGCCGCCGAAATGCTCGCCACCGGACGCAACCAGTTTGGCCAGACCTCGGCCCCCCTCGCCACCGCTCAGGCCACCGCCGTCATCGCCGGTTGGGACTTCAACCTCGCCGTGGACGCTGCGGGCAACGTGGTCGGCTGGGGCCGCGACGAAGAAGGCCGCTCCACCCCTCCCCCCGACCTCGGCCGCTTCATCTGCCTCTCCGCAGGCATGAGCCACACCCTCGCCGTCCTCGCCAATGGCCAGGTCACCGGCTGGGGCAGCAACACCGACGGCCTCATCACCATCCCCCCCAACCTTCCCCCATCCCTCGCCGTCGCTGCCGGGGCCTTCCATAGCCTCGCCCTCCTCCACGATGGCACCGTCGCCGCCTGGGGCTTTCAGGGCAACCAGCGCACCCAACCCCCCGCCACCTTGCGCAAAGTAATCGCCATCGCCGCCGGCCGCGACCACAGCCTCGCCCTTAAGGCCGACGGCACCGTCACCGCTTGGGGCCTCAACGACGCCGGCCAATCCCAAGTCCCTCCCGGCCTCGACCAAGTCGTCGCCATCGCCGCCGGCGGCTCCCACAGCCTCGCCCTCCGCCGCAACGGCTCCGTCGTCGCTTGGGGCGATCGCGAATTCGGTCAAGCGAGCGTCCCCTCCGACCTCCAAGACGTCGTCGCCATCGCCGCCGGCCTGCAGCACAGCCTCGCCCTCAAAAAAGACGGCACCATCCGCGCCTGGGGCAGCAACGCCAATAACCAACTCGACCTCCCCGGTGCCGGCTTCACCTCCATCAGCGCCGGTGCCAACCACAGCCTCGCCCTCCGCGGTGGCCCCCTCCTCGCCACCGCCCCTTCCAGCGGCACCTACTTCGCCGGCAGCGAAGCCACCCTCCAAGCCAACTCCAGCGACGCCCTCGCTACCTACCAGTGGCTCCACAACGGCGAGCTGATTCCAGGGGCCAACAATCCCACCCTCAAACTTCCCGCCCTCACCCCAAGTCACGCCGGCCGCTACACCGTCCGCATTAGCAACGCCCAGGGCACCACCCTCACCCCCGCCGCCACCCTCGCCGTCCGCGGCCGTCCCCGTCCCTCCTTGCAGCGCCACGCCGACGGCACCGCCTCCCTCCTCGTCGCCGACGAATTCGACCAGCCCATCAGCCCCCAAAGCGCCCCCGATTACCACCTGCTGATCTCCCCCAATCTCCAAGACTGGTCTCCCCACCCCTTCCCTCCCCGCTCCGAAAACGGCCAACTGCGCTTCGACGACTCCAGCGCCGCCAGCGCTCCCAGCCGCTTCTACAAGATCATTCAGGACTGAGCCAGCCCACTCGCCCTCGCCTCCTCCCCCACTTTCCTCCCGCCCGCATGAAATCGCTGCTAGCCTCCCTCCTCAGACCCCTCGGCCTCGCCTTCCTCTCCCTCATCCTCGCCTCCCCGGCCCAGGCGGTCGTCACTGTAACCACGTCGGCCGACGTCGCCGTCACCTCCAGCGAGGCCATCGCCGGCACCTTCAAGCTCCTCACCGGCCCCGTCCTCAGTGAAGCCGTGAAAAATGAAGTCGCGGCCGGCACCCTCGTCCTCACCCCACCGACCGGCTGGAGTTTTCAAACCGATGACACCAACCCGACCGCGACCGTCTCTTACGTTTCAGGTTCCACGGGGATTTCCACCTGCGTCTTATTGGACCGGACCGCATCCCAAATGCGCTGGACCGTCGGGGCCGGCACCGGCAACGGCATTTGCCGCTTCACCTTCGCAGGCATACACCTCAAGTCCTCCCCAGGAGCCGCCGACGGTGCCTTGACCTTTTCCGGCATCACCATGACCGGCCTCACCGCCAGCTCCACCTCCCTAGGCAATTTCACCACCACCGCCGGCGCCGCCTCCAAACTCCTCTTCGGCGTGCAGCCCGCCACCACCGCCTACGGGAGCGCCATCAGCCCCGCCGTCACCGTCAAGGTCACCGACGCCAACGGCTACACAGTCACCAGCAACACCGACCAAATCACCATCGGCAGCAGCAACGCCTCCCTCAGCGGCACCCTCACCGCCAACGCCGTCGCCGGGGTCGCCACCTTCAGCAACCTCATCCCCAACCTCGCCGGCGCCGCCAAAACCCTCACCGCCAGCCATGCCACCCTCACCGGGGCCACTTCGAGCACATTCAGCGTCACCATGAGCCTGGCCGCTGCCACCACCACCTGGAAAACCCTCCTCCAAGGCCCCGCTTACGATTACATCAACGACCAACAAGCCACCGCCGTCGATCTCGAACTCGTCGGTAACGCCACCCACCCCGTCCTCTACAGTTACTACGACGACAACGGCACCGACGCCGATACCGACGACACCCTCTACCTGCGCGTCCGGCTTTCTGGCTCCAAGAGCAACTCCCTCTCCACGTTCTCCTCCGGCTACCTCTTCCTCGGTGCCGAAGTCAACGGCGACAACGCCATGGACTTCTTCCTCAGCATCACCCAGCGCACTGCTCAGGTCCAGCGCATCTCCGTGTGGTCCACCGGCAGCGGCCTCAACGCGTCCCCCAGCACGACGTCCATCACCTCAGAAATCCCCATCGTCGACCTCGTCACCAGTCCCACCAACTCCAGCTTCGTTCCGGTGACCCCCAGCAACGACCCCTCGGTCACCGACGTCAATCTCAACGACGCCGCCCTCGGCACCACCGCCCTCAGTCTCAACGCCAACGACCACTTCATCTCTTTCAAGCTCCCCTTCAACAACACCACCGCTGCCGTCGACAGCCTTAAGGAGGCCGCCGCCGCCAAGGGCGTCGCCATCACGAAAAACACCCCCCTTCGCCTCCTCCTCGGCACCTCCACCCAGTCGAACTCCCTCAACAGCGACCTCAACGGCTACCTCGGCGGCACCAAATCCACCACCACCTTCGCCAGCCAAGGCGCCTTCAGTAACTCCCTCAGCTTCTCCAACAACTTCCCCATCATCACCAGCAATGGCGGCGGCAGCACCGCTCAGGTCATCACCGCCACCACCGCCGTCACCACCGTCACCGCCACCGACGCCGACAGCGACCCCCTCAGCTACTCCATCTCCGGCGGGGCCAACGCCGCCTCCTTCTCCATCAACGCCACCAGCGGCGTCCTCACCTTCCTCTCCACCCCCACCGCCGGCACCTACGTCGTGACCGTGAAAGTCAACGACCTCGTCAGCGTCGCCGGAGCCGTCAAAGACGCCCTCAGCTTCGACTCCCAAACCCTCACCATCACCGTGCCCGATGGCGGAGACACCACCCCCCCTACGATTCTCTCCGTAACCTCCTCCAAGACCGACGCCCACTACAAAGCCGGCGAACTGATCCCCATCGAAGTCACCTTTAGCGAACCCCTCGTCGTCACCGGCACCCCCCAGCTCACCCTCGAAACCGGCGCCACCGACCGCACCGTCAACTACTCGTCCGGCACCGGATCCGCCGTTCTCACCTTTAATTACACCGTCCAGGCCGGCGATACTTCCCCAGACCTCGACTACGTCAGTGCCTCCTCCCTCACCCTAAACAGCGGCACCATCAAAGACGGCAACACCAACAACGCCACTCTCACCCTGCCCGTCCCCGGTGCCACCGGCTCCCTCGGTGCCAACAAGGCCCTGGTCATCGACACCACGGCTCCCACCTACGTCTCCGGCACCGCATCCGGCGCCACCGTGGTCCTCTCCCTCGCCGACACCAACAACCTCGACGCCGTCAGCCCCCCGGCCACCTCCGCCTTCACCGCCACCATCAACGCCGTTCCCGCCACCGTGACCAAGGTGGTCGTCAGCGATTCCGCCAAAACCGCCACTCTCACCCTCGGAACCGCTTCCGGCAGCAGCCAAACCGTCGTCATCACCTACACCGACCCGACAGCTGGGGACGACGGCTATGCCCTCCAAGACCTCGCCGGAAACGACAAAACTACCTTCACCAGCGAAAGCATCGCCGCCACGGGCGACAGCACCCCACCATCCGTCATCGGCGTCTCTGCCTACGACCTCGACGTTGACAGCAACCCCGTCTACGTAAACGGCCACTACGGCAGCACCACCGTCCTCCCCCTCCGCGTCGAGTTCAGCGAACCCGTCACCGTCACCGGCACCCCCACCCTCACTGTAGAAACCGGCGCCACCGACCGCACCGTCTCCTACACCTCCGGCAGCGGCACCTCCGTCCTCCTCTTCAACTACACCGTCCAAGCCGGCGATACCTCCCCAGACCTCGATTACACCTCCACAACTGCCCTCGCCCTCGCCGGCGGCACCATTAAGGACGCCTCCACCAACAACGTCACCCTAACCCTCGCGGCCCCCGCCGCCGCCAATTCCCTCGGTGCCAACAACGACCTAGTGATCGATACCACCGCTCCCGTCTTCGCATCGGCCACCGTCACCGGTAGCACCCTCACGCTGACTTACACGGAGACCAATTCCCTCGACTCCACCCTCCCTGCCGCCACCACCGCCTTCGCCGTCACCGTAGCCGGCACCCCCCGCAGCGTCACCGCCCTCAGTATCAATTCCACTAC
>CALQKQ020000158.1 GCA_943331195.2 Akkermansia muciniphila
CCCTCCCCCACACCGACCCCTGGCGCTATCGCCAATCCGGACCCGGCTCCACCTCGCCCGGACACTACGCCGACCCCATCTCCTCCTCCCCGCGCCAATTCTACCGCCTCCGCGTCTTCCGCGCCTGGCCCAATTAGCCTCCTCCCGCGCTGCCCACCATCTCCAACACCACCGCCGTGGTGTTGTCCCGCCCCGATCGCTCCAGCGCCTCGTCCACCATCTGCCGCGCCGGAGATTTCGCCCCCTCCGGAGCCCCCAAAATCTCCTCCACTTGCCGGTCCCACAGCCCATCCACTACCCCATCCGACACCAACAAAAACCGGTCCCCCGCTTGGCACGAAACCGCCCCCACCTGCGGCTCCACAAACTGATGCCCGCCCCCTAGCGCCTTGTTGAGCACATTTCGCCGCGGATGCATCCGCGCTTCCCGCTCCGAAAGCTTCCCCTGCCGCCGCAGCCACCCCACCTGCGAATCATCGTGGCTCAACTGCTTCAACCCGCCCCCCGCCGGAAGATAATACAGCCGACTGTCCCCAATGTGCCCAAAATAAAGCCACCCCGGCGCACACCAGGCCAAGGTAAGCGTCGCCCCCATCCCCGCGCACTCCTCATAGCAGCGCGCCAACTCGCTCAGCTCCCGGTGAATCGCCGTAAATAACTCCGGCAGCACATCCTGAAAGTCCGGCGGCCGTCCCTGCGCCCGCGCCCGAAAACTCCGCGGCAACAACTGCGTGATCTTGTCCACCGCGATCCGACTCGCAAACTCCCCGCTCTTCGCCCCCCCCATCCCATCGCTCACCGCAAACACAAAATCCGCCTCCGCCAGCGAAGCCCCGCCCTCTTTCCCCAAAAAACGCACCTCCGCCCCATCAAAGCACAGCGCCAAAAACGCATCTTCATTGTTCGCCCGCACCTTGCCCGGATGCGTCAACCCCGACCAGCGCAGCGCGCCAGCCGCAACCCCAGAATCTATCGCAGTACCGTCCACAGCAAAAAAAAGAGAAAACCAACTCGCCTAAGCTTGCCCCCCAGCCGCCTCCGCCGCCCGGTCCGGCACCGCCTCAGCCACCTCCTCCCCATCTAAAATCGTGGCAAACTCAAAATCAATCAAACAAAAGCGCCCCAGCTGACGACTGTACGTCACATTGCGCAAATAGGGATCGTCGTGCCTCACCCCATACGCCCCCAATTCCCCAAAAAGCTCCCCCATCCGCCCCGCCTCCAAGTGCTCCACCCGGCTCCCGCAATTCGTCGTCACCATGCGCAGCCCCACCTCATCGCTCTCCAGCAAGCGCGGCACAAACGGACAGCCTCGCCGCTCCAAATGGCGCAACACCCGCACCTCATTGGCAAACCGCGCCTCCGCCTGAGGCCCCCGAAACGTCTTGTGCACCCGCCCATCATACCCGAGCCGGACCGTCGCCCTCGCCGTGTCTTTCACCTGGTTCATCTTGCTACTCTACCCAGCCCCACTCCCCCGCGCAAGCCTTAGCCCACTCCCCCTCAGGGCCCCAGCTGCGTCCCCATCGCCAAATCGCAGCCCGCCGCCAACACCACGTTCTGCACCCGCTGCACCAGCCCATACGGCACCGCCTGGTCTGCATTCACCACCACATAGCGGCTTTCCGACTTCACCGCCTCCAAGGCCGCCGCCAAATCCCCACTAAAAACCACCCGATCATTCAGCCAAATCGAAGGATGCTCCCCCGCCGTCAGCGTAATGACATGCGCCCGCTCCACCGGCTTCAAACTCGACTGCGAAATCGGCAATTCCACCCGAATCCCACTGCGCACCACCAAATTCGAATTCAATAAAAAGAAAATCAGCAGCAACATCACCACATTCAACAAGGGCGCCAAATACAGAAAATCCGGCCGCAAGGTTAAGGTGCTGTGGAGTTTCATCGGCCGCAAGTCACTCAAAAACAATCGCCTTCACCTCTCATCCCCCTCACTTCACCACCGTCGGCCCGCCCCCTGCCGCCTTGCGCCGCTTCTCCTCCACACTCCGCGCCCCCTCCTTGAACTCCACAATGTCCACGTTCTGCCGCGCCTGCAAAATCAAATTCACCATCTCAATCCCCGCCCGCTCCATGTCGTACATCAAGGTCTTCACATTCTGCGCCAAAAACGCATACAACACATAGGATGGAATCGCCACCGCAATCCCCGCCGCACTCGTCACCAAACTCCGGTAAATCCCCCGCGCCAACTCCGTGTTCGTGGCAAACCCATTCTGCGCCACCGGCAAAAACGTGTCGATCAATCCCAACACCGTCCCCAATAATCCCAAGAGCGGCGCAATGTACGCAATCGACAACAGCACCGGCAGCGACCGCTCCAGCCGCGGCACCTCCAACTGCCCCGCCTCCTGCGCAATCTCCTTCAACTCCACCCGATCCGCCTCATGCCGCGTCAACACCGCCTTCATCACCCGCGCCACCGGCCCCGGCGTCCCCGCACACACATGCAGCGCCTCCACATAGTTCTTCCGACTAATCAAGTTCCCCAGGCCCTGCAATAAGTCCTGCACCACGATGGTAGACCGGTGAAAATGAAAGAAGCGCTCCAGGAAAATCCCCAGCGCCAATAGGCTGCACCCCAGGAGGAGAAAAATAAGGGGGCCTCCCTGCGTGAGCAATTCCTTCATTTTAAGATACGTTAAGCGGGATTCGTGCCACGGGACAACAGGCAAAAAGGTGCCCACCCCTGCGAAGCTTAGCTTATCTTAGCCAATTTGCCAGCTCTTTTCTAAGTCCCCACCCCCGACCACCCCCAAGCGCTCAAGGCGCTTCCCGATTCGCCCGCAGCAATGCCGCCGCCACTTCCTCCGTAAACGTGCGGTCCATCGCCCCCTTCACCGGCAAGTCCACCCACGCCCAGCCATCCGCTTCCTCCTTGAAAAAACGGGCCGCCACCCCCGACTTCAACTTGGCCGTAACTTGCCTCGGCACCCCCAGCTGAAAGGCCCCATCCACCTGGAGCCGCTCCGCCGCAAGCGCACCATTGGCCTCCAAACTGCCGCGCTGCTGCTCCTGGCGATACGTCCCCCGAATCCGCGCCAGCGGCCCGCAGTCCACCTCCACCTTCTGGATCTCCACCCGCTGTCCCCCGTGGTCCGGCGACCCCTCCGTGACAAAGGACACCTCCCCCGAGCGCAGCGCCAGCTGCCGAAACTGGTCCTCGCCTGTCAATTGGTGCAGCGCCTTGAGCAGCGGCAAGCCAATCACCCGGCCAGCACTCAAGGCCAATGTCCCCTCCATCCGAATGCCCGCGCTGCGATTGACGCTCCCGCTCAGCCGCAGCAAACCCGTCGCCTCCGCCGTAAACAGCCCCCCCAGCGAAGTCGCCACCAACTCCTGCAAAGGCACCCCCTCCAAGGTCAACTCACCCTCCAGCAAAGGCATTTCGCCCAACGTCATGTTCCCCACCAAACGCACCTTCCCTCCTCCCGGCCGACTGAAGCGCACTTCTTCAATCACCAGGCGATCCGCCCCCACCGTGGCCGCCAAGCGCTCCACCGTCAGCCCTTCCAACCAGCCCTGGCGAAACTCGCCCCCCATTCCCGAAAGCACCCAACCCGCCCCACTGCGCCCCAACTCCGCCTGCATCCCCGTAATCCCCCCCGCCGTCGTCGGCCCCGATCCCCACGTGAGATGCAGTCGCGCCACCTGCAAGCCATTGATCCGCAGCGCCGCAAAATCAGGCGAAATCCCCAAACCCGCCCGCAAGACCGGCCCCTCCGGCCTGGCCAAGGCCCCCGTCCGCGGCCCCCGAGGCTCCGGCAGCTCCGGCACCACCGGCAGCGAAGGCAAGCGTACCTCCTCCTCGTCCTCATCCACCTTGATCTCATAAAGCGGCACCGTCCCCACCCCCCCAGAGCGCAGCGAAACACTCAAGTCATCCACACTCACCCGCGACAAAATCCACTCCTTCCGAAACACCGCCGACAAGGGCAGCCGCGTCCCCACATTGCGCGCCTCCAGCCGATCGTAAATCGCCTCCGGCCCCCCCTTCGCCGTCAGGCCCTTCATGCCCAGCACCCCATTGATCGAATACTTCGCCTTGCGCGTCGTCACCACCTCCGCCTGCAGCGAAGTCGCCAAGCCCTGGGCCATCATCTTGTTAAATTCAGGACTGCGGATGTGCTGATACAGCACATAACCATAAATCGCCACCGGCACCAGCACCACCACCGCAATCCGCCCCGCATACCCCAACACCTTCATCAGCAGCGGCGCATCGTGCGGCGGATGCAACACCCGACTGCGATTGGCCCGCACAAAATGCTTCTGCGCAGCCCACTCGTTCATGACTTCGCTATACGTCTTTTCCGGGAGGCGGGGGGTCGGTTCCATAGCTGAGGCCACTCGCCAACCGCCCCTCCGCAACGCGCGGCGAACGATCGGACAAAGCTTGGCCCCATTTTAAGTCCGAACCCCCCAAACTCCAGCAAAACTTCCAACCACCCCAGCTCACCCCTAAAAACGCACCGCCACCTGAGGCGCCTTCTTCCAAGCACTCGGCGACATGCCCGTCTGCTGCCGAAACCAACGCGAAAAATAGTTGTTGTCCACGATCCCAATCCGCTCGCCCACCGTCTGAAACGGCAAGCCCTGCTGAATGTAGCGCTGCGCCCGCTCCAGCCGATGCCGCGACCGCAGCTGCCCCAGCGTCAAGCCGCACTCCGCCTTCAGCCTCCGATTCAAGTGGTCCATCTGATACCCCGAGCGCGCCGCAATCGTCTCCAAAGTCACTTCCGCCCCATCCATCCGATCCAACACCCGCTCCACAAACCGCGTCGTATTCATCGCCTTGGCGTCCCCATACCGGTTGAAAGCCTTGATCCACCCCGCCGCCAACAACACCCGATCCAAGATCTCCAGCACGATCGATCCCACCAGCAAGGTGGCTTCCCGGTGCTCCACCTGGCGGATATGAAACAGGCGCGTCACCGAGGCCCGCACCTTGGTCAGATCCGCATCCGGCATCTGCGCGCAGGGGTGAGGCGTGCTCCGGGTGATTTCCAAATCAAGATCCACCACCAACACCAGCGGCGGCCGCGCCAACACCCGCTCGAACCCATGCACGGCCCCCGGCTCCACATAAATCACCGTGCCCGGCCGACAGTCATAGGGTTTCTCCTGCACCACCTGCCGCCCCCTCCCACTCAAATAGACCAACACCTGCCCGTGCTCGTGCGCATGCGGCGTCCACACCGCTTCCGGAGTATGCTGGTTCAGGCGCAGTTGGCGCACCTTCACACCCGGCACGCTCACCGCCAGATGCTGCAACAAGATAGGGCGATAGTTTTTCATGGCGTCACGCTCTCCCCACCCCTGCCGCAGCTCACCCCGCCTCGCCACCCCGCGTTTTACGAAATCCAAGCTCCCATTTTCCAGTGGCACCTCGGCCCCGGGTGTGCTCATTGCCCCTGCCTCCGGCCCCTCTCCCTTTCCTACTGCCCCTCCCCCGCTCCCGGACCTTCCTCCGAAACCCCCACTCCTCCCCACCCCCATGAGCCTTTCCCCCCCCTTCAATCTCAAAAATCCCTGCCTCGCGCTCATGAAGCACGCCGTCAAACTTTCCCAAGACGGCTCCCCCAAAGACACCCGCCACTACGAAATCGACCTCCGCCACAGCGGCCTCACCTTCGAACCCGGCGACTCCCTCGCCGTCCTCCCCACCAACTGCCCCAACCTCGTTCAGGATATCCTCAACACCCAGGGCTGGACCGGCGAAGAAGCCGTCGAAGACCTCAGCAAAAAACCCAGCACCCTGCGCGACGCCCTCATCGCCTCTTGCTCCCTCTCCGCCGTCGATAAAAAATTCCTCCACGCCATCGTCGAAAAAACCGGCAACGCCCCCGAACTCGCCAAACTCCTCGAGCCCGAACGCAAGGACCAACTCGAACAGCACCTCCACGGCCGCGAAATCATCGATTTCCTCATCGACTTCCCCGACGCCAAATTCCAACCCCAGGAATTCGTCAGCCTCTGCAAAAAACTCCTCATCCGCCTCTACTCCATCAGCTCCAGCCTCAAGGCCAATCCCAACTCCGTCCACCTCACCGTCGCCACCGTCCGCTACCACACCTTCGGCCGCGACCGCAAAGGCGTCGCCTCCACCTTCCTCGCCGAACGCGTCGCCCTCCACGAAACCGTCATCCCCACCTTCATCAAAGAAGGCAAAGGCTTCCGCCTCCCCGCCCCCGACGATCCCACCCCCATCATCATGTGCGGTCCCGGCACCGGCATCGCCCCCTTCCGCTCCTTCCTCCAAGAACGCGACGCCACCCAAGCCCAGGGCAAAGCCTGGCTCTTCTTCGGCGAAGTCAGCTCCCGCACCGACTTCTTCTACCAAGACGAATTCAACGACTACCTCCAGCGCGGCGTCCTCACCAAACTCACCACCGCCTTCAGCCGCGACCAAGCCGAGAAAATCTACGTCCAACACCGCATCGCCGAAGCCGCCCAGGAAATCTGGGAATGGCTCGAAGCCGGTGCCATCTTTTACATCTGCGGCGACGCCAGCCGCATGGCCGTCGATGTCGACCAAGCCCTCCACACCGCCGTCCAACAAGCCGGCCACAAATCCCCCGAAGAAGCCGCCGAATACATCGAACAACTCCGCAAAGACAAACGCTACCGCCGCGACGTCTACTGAGCCCCGCGCCAGTAAAAACCCTGCCGCCTCCCCCTCAGGGTGGCACCGAACCCTGGCCTGGCCCCGGCGAAAGTGGCGCGGGTGCCACCTCCAAGCGCACCTGCCCCGTTTCCCGGGTCAGGCGGTTTTCCAGCGTCAGCGCGCCTCGCTCCATCGCCGCCACCCGCAACAGCAAGGAGCCGAGCCGAAATTCATCGCCGACCACCGCAGACCACTCCCGCTCCACCCCCACCACCCGCAGCCGCACGGTGCTCTCTTTCGACAACACCGGCTCCCCAGGAGCCGCCCGAAACACCTCGCCCGTCGCCAAGCTGCGAAAATGCAGCTCCGAAGCATTCCTTAAAACCGTCTCCGCCGCGTCCTCATAAAGGCGCCGCCGCCGCAGCTTCTCCACCACGCAGCCCGTCCCGGGAATCTCGTCGCCCACCCGCAAGATCGCAGTGCGGACCGGCTCCCCACTCAGCCGCACCTCGGCCGATTCATGGCCAGGGGCCACGTCTTGCAACACCACCGGCCAGGCCCGCGGCTCCCACGCCATCATCCGCAACACCTGCGGCAATTCCTCCATGGCGTCGCAGCGAACCTTCGGAAAACGGCGTCCCCCCAGCGCTGCCGTCGCTCCCGACACCTCCCCCGCGCCAGCCCCCCCCAGGGCCACCCCACCCTCCTCGTCCTCGCCGCGCTCCCGACCGCTTCCTGTCTCTCCCTCGCGCCGCGCCTCGCCTTCCAAAAAAACCGCCACGTCCTCAGCCCCCGCCCCCCGCGCCGCCGCCGCCCCCGCGCGACACCACTTCCCAAACGACGGCCCCTCTGGCATCCGGCTGGCCAGCAGGCGAACCGCCGCCCCATGCCCCCCCTTCGCCGCCCCCTCCAACAACCCCGCCCAATCCCGCTCCGCCCCACCCGCGCGCAGCTCCGCCTTCAGCAGCCGGTCAATCACCCCGCTGTGCCCCCCCTGACAAGCCAACGCCAAAGCCTGCTCCAAGCCATCCCCACTGCCAGGCAAAAGCACCTCAATCACCCCCGCATGACCCGCCGCCGCCGCCGCCGTCAGCGCCGTCCGCCCCTCCCCATCTCGCTGCGCCGCATCCGCCCCCGCCGCCAGCAGCGCCGCCACCGACACCCCATCCCCCACCGCCGCCGCCGCCAGCAGCG
>CALQKQ020000159.1 GCA_943331195.2 Akkermansia muciniphila
GGAAACCGGAGGCTTCCGCCTACCCCACTGTGACCGCAAAAAGTATTTTGATATTTGATATAGACCCTTTTCGACTTTGCAACTCATTGTAAATCAATGCCAAAATCCTAGATAATGAGCTGGTTTTGGACTTTTAGCAGGCACGTCTAGCCCAACGCCAATGACCTCACGCATGACGGCGCCTCTGCCCTGTAAGGGCAGCGCATCCCAGCCCAGGGCAAGACCCTGGGGTGCCCACGGCCCCCGGTTTCCGCGTTCTGAAGGAACGCCGCACCGCGACGGCTGGCAGCCGCGAATGGCAGCCGTGGGCCCAATCCACCGCGCGGCGGCGTTCCTTCAGAACGCACCGGTTATCGGCTAAACCCTACCCAGGGCGTTGCCCTAGGCTGGCATGCTATGCCCCGACCGGGCATTCATGGACGCAACTAAAGCACCTGGCCTCCTAAGGGACTCTCCCCACCCCAATGGCCTGGTGCCTGTCGGCACCAACAGCGAGCGCACCGCGCCAGCGCGTTAATTTCCGTTCTCCATCCTTTCCGTTTCCCATCGAGCGCGCCGGTGCGTTGCGGGCGACCTCACGGCCCCTGGGCCGCCCGCTCCTCCGCCTGTTTCCGGCTCGCCTCCGACAGCTTCTCCATCGGCACCCGGTAAGGCTTCCCGTTCATCCGCAGCACCACCACCCCGCCCTCCAAGCTCACAAAAGCCGCCGAGATCACCTTGCCATCCAGGCTCGTCCACCCTTCCACCGCCGCCACCTTAACCTGCGGCACCAAGCCCGACGGCTTTCCACTCGCCTTCTTCTCCAAACTCGCCCCCTCCGCGATCCACTCCCGCATCACCTTGATCTCCTTCGCGCTCAAACTCCCCTTCGGCGGCATGTGCCGCTTGTCGCCCTCGGGCAAGGTCAACAACTCCATCAGCGGACTCTCCCCAGGCCGCCCCGGATCGATCATCCCCGAAGGCCGAATGTCTCCCGCCAAACGCTCCAAATTGTCGAACACATACCCATTCTTCTCCTTCCCCGCCGACTCGCTGTGGCAGGCATAACACTTCGATTTAAAAATCGGCGCAATGTCCCGCTTAAAGTCTGCCGCCCCCAGCAGCCTGGGAGCCAAAAGAAAAGTGAGGAGAAAAAGGGTCCGCCGCATGACGTTTCACTAGAAGCCAAGATCCTCGCCCAGCAAGTCCCCCCGCCTAGGGAAATCCATGGCGCCACCAGCCCCCGCCCCGAAAAGGCCCCGCTCTTGACCCTGCTCCCCAAAGACCGCAGGATGGGGCACCAAATTCCCCCCGCCCCATGAAGCTGCTTCCCCTCCTCTGCCTGGCCCTGCTCGCCTTCAGCCACACCGCCTGCCAGCGCCGCAAACCCGGCCCGCCCACTCCGACGCCCCCGGCCGCCGCCCGCCCCGCCCTCAAAAACCAAGCCCTCTTCTCCCCCTCCGGCAGCCTCCCTCCCGGCACCCAGCTGAGCTACAGCCGCGTCGGCGGCGTCACCGGCCCCTTCATCGCCATCACCTTCGACGACGGCCCCCACGCTTCCAATACCCCGCGCCTCCTCGACATGCTCGCCGCCCGCAACATCAAAGCCACCTTCTTCTGCGTCGGCACCAATGTCGCCCGCTACCCTAACATCGTTCGCCGCATCGTCGCCGACGGCCACGAAATGGCCAACCACACCTGGAACCACCCCAAACTCTCCAGCCTCGGCGACAGCGGCGTCCGCAGCGAACTCGACCGCGCCAACGCCGGCATCCTCAACGTCGCCGGCGTCGCCCCGCGCATGTATCGCCCCCCTTACGGGGCCATCACCGCCCGCCAAAAACAGTTCATCATGAGCGAATACGGCTACCCCACCATCCTCTGGTCCGTCGACCCCGAAGACTGGAAGCGCCCCGGCTCTGCCGTCGTCACCAGCCGCATCCTCAACGGCACCAAACCCGGCGCCATCATTCTCGTCCACGACATCCACCCGCCCAGCATCGACGCCATGCCCGCCACCCTCGACGGCCTCCTCGCCCGCGGCTACCGCTTCGTCACCTGCAGCCAACTCATCGCCATGGGCTCCAGCCACCTCCCCGGCCCCGCCCTCGCCGCCGCCCCCCAAATCCCCCTCAACCTCTTCACCCCAGGCAGCTACTAATTCCATGCCCTCCTCCGTCTCCCTGCCCGACCTCCAGTTCATCGAAGCCCGCGCCCGCCTCCTCGACCTCGCCTCCTTCCTCGACCGCGTCCAGCGCCACGGCCAAGCGGACGACTACCGCCTCCACGCCCTCCGCGCCGCCCTTCCCCTCCTCCTCTCCGACGCCCCCCACCGCGTCCGCCGCATCCTCGAATCCCTCAGCGACCCCTCCCCCGACCCCATCCCCGCCGCCACCCTCCAGGGCGCCTTCGGAGCCCCGCGCCCCCCCCTAGCCTAGCCCGCCACAGAGAATTTCCTAACCTTCCCCTCCCCTCATGCGCTACATTGAACCCCACGGCCACATGGTTAGCCGGACCACCGACGACTACCAAGCCATGGTCCTAGCCGGCTGCGCGGCCGTCTGCGAGCCCGCCTTCTGGGCCGGTTTCGACCGCCGCACCGCCGAAGGCTTCCACGACTACTTCCTCCAACTCACCGATTACGAGCCCCGCCGCGCTCAGAAATACCACCTGCCCCACTACTCCTGGCTTTGCATCAATCCCAAGGAATCCGAAGACACCGCCCTCGCCGACGACGTCATCGCCCTCATACCCGACCTCCTCGCTAAACCCAGCGTCCTCGGCATCGGCGAAATCGGCCTCAATAAAAATAGCCGCAACGAGCTCCGCATCCTCGAAAAACACCTCCAACTCGCCGCCGACTACGATCAGTTAGTGCTGGTCCACACCCCCCACCTCGAGGACAAACTCAAAGGCACCCGCCTCATCCTCGACACCATCCGGAATTTCTCCACCCTCCGCCCCGACCGCGTCATCATTGACCACGTCGAAGAACACACCGCCCCCCTCGTGCTCGATCGCGGCTTCTGGGCCGGCATCACCCTCTATCCCGAAAGCAAGGCCACCCCGCACCGCGCCATCGACATGCTCGAACTCTATGGCCACCAGCGCATCTGGCTCAATAGCGCCTGCGATTGGGGCCACAGCGACCCCCTCGCCGTGCCCCGCACCGCCCTCGAAATGCGCCGCCGCGGCTACGACGCCGCCTTCATCGACCAAATTCTCTACCAAAATCCCCTGCAATTCCTCAGCCAAAACCCCCGCTTCAAGGTCTAAGGCCCCCTCGCCTTCAGGGCACGGGCCCGTCCCCCTCCGCTAACTGCTTCAAGGCATCCATCCAATCATTGCTGTCCTGATGGGTCGGGTTGGCGCTGATCAAAGCCATCATCGCCGCCGCCGCCTGCTTCTGCTGTCCCGCGCCCCACTGATCCTGATACATAGCGAACTTCATCGACGGCACTTTGACCTCCTGATATTTCTCCTCCAGCTCCTTCACTTTGGTGGCCTTAGCCACCCGCCCCGTCTGGTCAATCCGCCGCGTCCACACCGCGCCCATACCCGCCGCATCCTGCTTCTTGCGCAGCGGCGGCAAAATCAGCCGATCATAAATCTCATCGATGTTCCCCGCATTGGACGTCCCCCCGCGCTTGGCTTTGACGCTCCCATCCAACTGCAAATGCTTCGCAAAAATGCTCTCCAAAACATCGCCCCCCAACGCCGAGGAGGCCTCCTTCACTTTAGCTAGGGTCTCCTGCAAATTGTCCGCCGTGACCGCCTCCCCCGGGCGCACTCCCGTGTCCATGATGCTCCCGATGATCCCCTTGGCCAATTCCTCCTCTTTTTCGCAAAATGCCGTCAGGGACTCCACATAGGCCACCGCCCCGCTCGCCACCTCCGCCGCTTGCGCCGCGCTCTCCGCATGGGAATCCAGCACCGTCAGCATCAAAAAATGCAGCTGCAGCCGCAGGCCGGCGCAAAACGCATCGTTGGTCCCAGTGCTCTTGATCTGCCCCCGCTTCCACTCCGCAAAGTCGCTCGCGGTCTTCCCCTTCATCTCAAAATCCTGTTCCTTTTTGCAGTCTAACCAAAAATTAAAAGCCCGGTCATTGCTCGCCATCGCCTCCTTCAAGAGGGCCAGTTGGCTGCTGTGCATCCCGCCGCGCTTCTTGGCCAAATCCACTTCCAACTGCGCCACCTCCCCCTTCAACTTCGCCCGCTCCTCCGCGCTCAGCGGCACCCCCGGCACCACCGCCGCCCCCGGCCCCACCGGCTTGCGCGGCAGCAACTCACCCACCGCCACCAGCGGCCATCCCAACAAAGCCAAGGGCACAACACAAAGAGGATATCTCATAGGAAAAATCAAAAATACCTCCCCCTCAAAGGGAAGCAGACTCCACCATGCCAGCATCCCCCCCAGCTGACAAGCTCCGGAAATCCCCCACGTCCCCACCCCCCAAAGCCCCACCCCCTCCTTCTAGCCAATGTGCGGATACTCCCGCATCGCCTGCAACGTCACCCCATACATCGAAGCCAAGGCATCCGCCTCGCTCCCCTCATAGTCGTCCCGGTAATAAATCTCCTTGATCCCATAGGCGCAGAGCATCTGCATGCAACTGGTGCAGGGCTTGGTCGTCACCGCCACTAACTTCACCGACCCTCGCGTAAACAAACTGCACAAGTTCACCTCGGCGTGCAGCATGAACTTCTGCCGCGCCTCCCGATCCACCCAAAAATCCGCCTCGGCATTAAACCCCGGCGCCAAGCCATTGTAAGCCGTGCCAATCACTCGGTTGGCGTGGTCAATCGCCACCGCCCCCACTTTGCGATAGGGATCCTCCGAGCGCAGGCTCGCCACTTGGGCCAGGGCCATGGCATATTGGGGAATGCTGATGCGCCCCGGGGGCACCACCAGCGGCGCCGCTTCGTTCGATGTGTCGTCGCTCATAAAATCAGGGTAACCGTTTCGCCGCCTGCCACGCCGCTTCCAGGCGCTCCAGCCCCGCCTCCCCCAACGCCACTCCCTCTAGCGCCAAGGCTCGCTCCATCTGGCCAAAGCGCGCTTCAAATTTCGCATTCGCCGCCGCCATCAACACCTCTGGATCCAACTTCAAATGCCGCGCCGCATTCACCGCCGAAAACAACACGTCCCCCAACTCCTCCGCCATCGCCGCCGCCTCTCCTCCCGCCACCGCCTCCTCCAATTCCCCACATTCCTCCCGCAACTTCTCTAACACCCCAGCCACCTCGGGCCAGTCAAATCCCACCGCCGCCGCCCGCTTCTGCAACTTGGCCGCACGGCTCAAGCCCGGCAGCGCCTTCGAAACCCCCGCCAAATAAGCCTCCGCCACATTCCCCTTCTCCTGGCGCTTGATCTCCTGCCACTGCCGCAACACCGCCGCCGTGTCCGCCGCCCCGCTCTCCCCATACACATGCGGATGCCGCCGGATCAACTTTTCCGCAATCCCATGCGCGATCCGATCCAAATCAAAATCCCCCGCCTCACTGGCGATTTCCCCGTGCAACACCACCTGCAATAACAAATCTCCCAATTCCTCGCAAAGGTGCTCTCGGTCGCCCGACTGCGCCGCCTCCACCACCTCGTAGGCCTCCTCCACCACATTCGATAACAAACTCAAATGGGTCTGCTCCTGATCCCAAGGACAGCCCCCCGGCGAACGCAAATCGTGCACCACCTGCTGCAAGCGCAGCAAACCATCACATGAGTCAGGGGGGATTTTAGAGGCCATCGCAAAAAAAGATCTCCCCTTCCATAAGCCATCTTCCGCCCTCGGCAATCGCGGCCCCACCTTTCCCCAACCCCTTCGCGTTGCCTTTTCCCTCCCCGCCTCCTATCCTCCCCTCTGCATGCCTGATCCCACCGCGCTCCCCATCTGGAAAATCCACTCCGACATCCTGCGCGCCCTGGACCACGGCAACCGCCTCGTCCTCGTCGCCCCCACCGGCTCCGGCAAAACCACCCAAGTCCCCCAAATGCTGCTCCAAGCAGGCACCGCCCGCGACAAAAAAATCGTCGTCCTGCAACCCCGCCGCGTCGCCGCACGCTCCGTCGCCACCCGCGTCGCCTGGGAACGCCACAGCCAACTCGGCGGCGAAGTCGGATATCAAATCCGCTTCGACGACCGCACCAGCCCCGCAACCCGCATCTGCTTCGTCACCGAAGGCATCCTCCTCCGCTGGCTCCAAGACGATCCCACCCTCGCCAACGTCGGCGCCGTCGTCTTCGATGAATTCCACGAGCGCAACCTCCTCAGCGACGTCGCCCTCGCCCTCATCAAAAACCTCCAGGGCTCCGCGCGACCCGATCTCGTCATGCTCGTGATGTCCGCCACGCTCGATGCCGAGCCCGTCGCGGCCTACTTGCAGCCCTGCCCTATCCTCGTTTCCGAAGGCCAAAGCTTTCCCGTAGAAGTCGGCTATCTCCCCCTCCCCGACGCCCGCCCCATCACCGCCCAGGCCGCCGCCGCCGTGGAGCGCATCCTCCGCCAGCAAACCCCCGGCGACATCCTCGTCTTCATGCCCGGCCGCGGCGAAATCAACGGCACCCTCGATGCCCTGCGCAGCCTAAATACCCAAGAGCGCCTCGCCTGCATCCCCTTGCACGGCGAACTCGAACCCCACGAACAAGACCGCGCCTTTTCTCCTAACGCTCTTCGCAAAGTCATCGTCGCCACCAACGTCGCCGAAACCAGCATCACCATCGACGGCATTCGCCACGTCGTCGACTGCGGCCTCGCCCGCATCGCCCGCTACGACCCCGAACGCGGCATCGGCACCCTAGCCTTAGAACCCATCAGCCGAGCCAGCGCCGATCAACGCCGCGGCCGCGCCGGACGCACCGCTCCCGGCACCTGCCACCGCTTGTGGA
Organism: Akkermansia muciniphila; assembly: GCA_943331195.2. Classification (GTDB taxonomy): domain Bacteria; phylum Verrucomicrobiota; class Verrucomicrobiia; order Verrucomicrobiales; family V1-33; genus CAIZWU01. Next base: position 6,866 of record CALQKQ020000159.1, read on the forward strand.
CCGTCATCAGCCAACAAAGCCGCGACGAACGCAACACCCCCGAAATCCAGCGCAGCGACCTCGCCGAAGTCGTCCTCCTGCTCCATTCCCTCGGCATCCGCCACGCCGCCACCTTCGACTGGTTAGACAAACCCGACCTCCCCGCCGTCACCCGCGCCGAGCGCCTCCTCACCACGCTCGGAGCCCTGCACCAAGAAGTCCTCACTGACATCGGCCGCCACATGCTGCGCCTCCCCATGCATCCGCGCTACTCCCGCATGTTGCTCGAAGCCAGCCAGCGCGGCTGCATCCCCGAAGCCGCCCTCTGCGCCGCTTTAGTTAGTGGCCGCGACCTCCTCGCCCGCCTCGACCGCGACGATGCCGCAACCGCCGCCGCCCGCGAAACGTTTGCCGCCAGCGGCGATTCCGATTTCATCACCTTGATGCGCGCCTACGACTTCGCCCAAGCCTGCGATTTCAGCTTCGAGCGCTGCCGCAGCTATGGCATCAACGCCCAAGTCGCCCGCCAAGTCGAGCACACCTACCAACAAATCCTCCAAGCCGCCCGCCAACAGGGACTGAGCGACCGAACCCCTAACACCACGAGCCCCGCCCAGCACGCCGAGGCCCTACCGCGCTGCCTCCTCGCCGGCTTCGTCGATCAACTCGCCAAACGCCGCGCCCCCGGCCAGCTGAACTGCGACCTAACCGAGCAAAGGCAAGGCCAACTTGTCCGCGAAAGCGTGGTCCAAGACGCCGCCTTTTTTGTCGCCGCCAACCTTCGCGAAGCCCCCTCGCGCGGCGCCTCTCCCCTAACTCTCCTCAGCCTTGCCACCGCCGTCCAGCCGGCCTGGATCGCCGAGATGTATCCCGAACATCTCCACAGCACCGTGGAGCACCACTTCGATGCCCAAAATAAACGCGTCGCCGCCATGAAGCTGCTCCGCTATCAC
>CALQKQ020000160.1 GCA_943331195.2 Akkermansia muciniphila
CGCCCCCACCTTCCCCTCCACCGCCTCACCCCGCTTTGGCTGCCGCAGCCGCAGTCTATGCCAACTGGATCGACTGCGGCCTCATCGACCCCTCCGCCACCCTCCGCCTCACCCACGAAAAGGCCCACCTCGAAATCGCCCGCACCCCCTGGGCAACCCCCACCACAGCCCTCTCCCCACAGGCAGCCCCACCACTCCTCACCAAGCCATGAAAACCTTGCCCCCTCAGGCCCCACCCCCACACCTCCCCTCCCAGTGGTCCTGGCACTACCGACAACTCCAGTCCCTCCGCGATCGCCTCCTCGACTCCCGCGCCACGCACCTCGCCGAAGGTGCCGAGCCCTCGAAACCGCCCGGCATAGATATGGCCGACAGCGCCACCGACTCCTTCGACCACGACCTCGCGCTCGGCCTGCTTTCCTACGAACAAGACGCCCTCTGCGAAATCGATGCCGCCCTCCAGCGCATCCAAAACGGCACCTACGGACTCTGCGAGGAAACCGCCCAACCCATCCCCGCAGCCCGCCTTGAGGCCGTGCCCTGGACCCGCTACACCAAGGACGTCGAAGCGCGCCTCGAACGCGCCGAGCGCGCCGGCCCCCTGCGCCAAGCCAGTCTAGGCCCAGTTCATCCCCTCGAGGAACCAGAAAAAGCCCTCATCTCCGCCCTAGACGCCGAAGAACCAGAAAGCCGCTTCGGCACTCCCCTCGGCCAACCCCAGTCCGATGTCGACCTAGAAGCTGTCCTTCTCCACCCCCGCCCCCAGGCCCCATCCTTACCGTGAGCGATGAGATCAACCACCGCCATCCCACCCCAAACGTCCCCCACTCCCGTCGTCATCGCCGCCGGTGCCGTTCACCTCATGGGTGAATTAGACCTCCCCTCCCAGAGTGGCGGCCTCGTCGTCTTTGCCCACGGCAGCGGTGCCAGTCGCCGCAGCTCGCGCCACCAGTTTGTCGCCCGCTCCTTTCGCCGCCTCGGCCTCGGAACCCTCCTCTTCGACCTCCTCACTCAAGAGGAAGAATGCCTCGACTCCGTCACCGGTGCCCTTTGCTTTGACATCGAATTGCTCGCCGCTCGCCTCCTCGCCGCCACTCACTGGATCGCACGCCAACCAGCCACCAGCCATCGCAAAATCGGTTATTTCGGCGCCAGCACCGGCGGGGCCGCCGCCCTCGTCGCCGCCGCCAACGCCGAATCCCCCGCCGCAGCCGTCGTCGTCCACAGTGCCCGCCCCGACCTAGCGGCCGATCACTTGCCTAAAGTCACCAGCCCCACCCTCCTCATCCTCGGAGACAGCGATGAAATTCTGCTGACCCTAAACCGCGATGCCTACTCCAGGCTCACCTGCCCCAAACAATTGGTCATCATCCCCGAGTCCTCGAACCAATTTTCCGAACCCGGCAAGTTAGAAGAGATGACCGCCCACAGCGCCCAATGGTTCAACCACTACCTAGGACACAACCAATGAACTCAACCCGTTTCCTCAACCGCACCCACGCCGGACAAGCTCTCGCCAATGCCCTAACCCGATATGCTAACCAAGACGACGTCCTCGTCCTGGGATTGCCCCGAGGGGGAGTTCCCATCGCTTACGAAGTCGCTCGAAAACTCGCCGCTCCACTCGACGTGATGCTCGTGCGCAAGCTGGGCGTGCCCGGTTGGGAAGAGCTCGCCATGGGTGCCATCGCCAGCGGCGGCGTCCAAGTCCTCAACCAAGACGTCATCCGCTCCGCCATGGTCTCCGACCAAGAAGTCGCCGCCGCCGCCGCCACCCAGCTCAAAGAACTGCAGCGCCGCGAACGCATCTACCGCCCCCACCGCGGCCATCCCCACATCCAAAACCAAACCGTCATCCTCGTCGACGACGGCATCGCCACCGGCTCCACCATCCGCGCCGCCGTGCAGGCCCTCCGTAAACAAAATCCCGATCGCATCGTCATCGCCGTGCCCGTCGCGTCCGTCGAAGCCAGCGCCCGCCTGCGACCCCTCGTCGATGACTACGTCGCCCTCCTCGTGCCGGCCGACTTCCGCGCTGTGGGCCATTGGTATGACAGCTTTCCGCAAACCTCAGATGCCGAAGTCACCGAACTCCTCGAAAAGGCCGCCGCCTTGACACCGGCCAGGGAATCCACCGCCCCATGAACCAAGCCACCGTAGCCTACTTTACCATGGAAATGGCTCTGGAATCCACCATGTCCACCTACGCCGGCGGCCTCGGGGTGTTAGCCGGAGATACCATCCGCTCCGCAGCAGACCTCAAGGTCCCCCTCGTCGCCGTCACCCTCCTCCACCGCAAAGGCTACTTCAAACAGCACCTCGATGCCAGCGGATGGCAACAAGAAGCTCCCAGCGATTGGGATATCGCAGCACACCTGCAGCTGCAACAAGCCCGCACCTCCGTCTCCCTCGAAGGCCGCACCGTCCAGCTGCAGGCCTGGAAATATGAAGTCCACAGCCCCAACGGCTTCACCATCCCCATCTTCTTCCTCGATACCGACCTCCCAGAAAATCAACCTTGGGACCGCACCCTCACCCACTTCCTCTACGGCGGCGGCACTCCCTACCGCCTCTGCCAAGAAGTCATCTTGGGCATCGGCGGCATCCGCATGCTCCGCGCCCTCGGCTTCACCTCCCTCTCCCGCTACCACATGAATGAGGGCCACGCCGCCCTCCTCGGCTTAGAACTCCTCGACGAGGCCGCCGCCCAGGCCAACCGCACCACTTTCCTGCCAGAAGATCTCCCAGCAGTCAGAAAACAATGCGTGTTCACCACCCACACCCCCATCGCCTCCGGCCATGACCTCTTCCCCCTCGAACTCGCCCTCCAAGTCTTAGGCCGCCGCGAACTCCAAGAAATGCAGGGGGTCTTCTGCTGCGACGAAACCCTCAACATGACCTTTCTCGCCCTCAACCTAAGCCACTACATCAACGGCGTCGCCAAAAAACACGCCCAAACCTCCCAACTGATGTTCGGCAAATATGAAATCGACGCCATCACCAACGGTGTCCACGCCGCCACTTGGACCTCCCCTCCCTTCCAGGCGCTCTTCGACCGCCTCATCCCCGGCTGGCGCGCCGATAATTTTAGCCTGCGCTTCGCCCACAGCCTCGCCCTAGACGAAATCAAATCTGCCCACCTCGCCGCCAAACAACTCCTCCTCCACCGCGTCTTCCAAGAAACCGGCCTAGCGCTAGACCCCCACATCCTTACCCTCGGCTTCGCCCGCCGCGCCACCGCCTACAAGCGTATCGACCTGCTCGTCAGCGACGTCACCCGCCTCAACGCCATCGCCGCCTCCGCCGGCCCCCTCCACATCATCTGCGCCGGCAAAGCCCACCCCAACGACCATCAAGGCAAAGAAGCCATCCAACGCCTCATCCAAGTCCAAGGAAACCTGTCCCCCACCATCAAGCTCGTCTACCTGCCCAATTACGACCTCGACCTCGCTAAACTCATCACCGCAGGCGTCGACGTCTGGCTCAACACCCCCCACCCTCCATTCGAGGCCTCAGGAACCAGCGGCATGAAAGCCGCCCTCAACGGAGTTCCCAGTCTCAGCGTCCTCGACGGCTGGTGGCTCGAAGGCTGGATTGAGGGCGAAACCGGTTGGTCCATCGGCGAATCCTGCCCCATCGACCCCAACCTTACCGACCGCGCCTCCTGCGACGCGACCGCCCTCTACCGCAAACTCGAAAACGAGGTCATCCCCCTCTTCTACCAAGATCCAGACCGCTTCGCCGACATCATGCGCCACTGCATCTCGCTCAACGGATCCTTCTTCAACACTCAGCGCATGGTTTCTCAATATGTCATCAAAGCCTACTTCGAATGAACGCTCCCCTCAAAATCCTCCTCGTCGGCGATGTCATGCTCGGCCGCCAGGTCAACGAACGCCTGCGCCAAGAATCCCCAGAATACCCCTGGGGTGATACCCTGCCACTTTTCCTCGAAGCGGATTGGCGAGCTTGCAATCTAGAATGCGTCCTCTCCGATCACGGCGTCCCTTGGGGCCGGTCCCCCAAAGCCTACCACCTCCGCACCGACGCCATCAACCTGGCCGCCCTGCGCGCCGCCCACATCGACGCCGTCTCGCTCGCTAACAACCACTCGCTAGACTTCAATTACCGCGGCATGGTTGAAATGCTAAAACTCCTCGGAAACGGTGCCATCGCCAGCAGCGGCCTCGGCGGCCACCTCGAAGCGGCTTCCCAATGCGCTGTCAGCCTCGTCAAAGGCCTCCGCATCGGGTTTCTTGCCTTCACGGACAATGAACCCACTTGGGAAGCCGGCGACGAACACCCCGGGGTTTTTTACGTCCCCGTCGATAAACCAGACCACCGCACCGCTCGCCTCCTCAAACAAGTCGCCCAAGCCAAGGCCCAAGTTGATTTCCTCATCGTCTCCGCTCACTGGGGAGGCAATTGGGGCTGCTTCCCCCCTCCCTCCCACACCCGCTTGGCTCACGACCTCGCCAGGGCCGGAGCTTCCGTCATCTTCGGACACTCCCCCCATGTCAGCCGCGGCATCGAGGTCTTCGACGGTGCCCTCATCCTCTATTCCACCGGCGACTTCATCGACGACTACGCCGTCGACCCCATTGAACACAACGACCGCTCCTGGGCCTTCGAACTCCGCCTGGAACACAACCGCATCCGCAGTCTCCACCTCCACCCCATCGAAATCGCCGCATGCCAGGCCCGCCGCGCCGAGCACGCCGTGAGTCTAAACATGATCGAGTCCATGCAGGAACTCTGCCGACCCTTCGGCACCATCTCCACCCCCTCCACCAACCCTCCTGGCTTGGTGATCGACATCCCCCAAAACTCCAACAACCACCGCCGCTCCCACGAACCAGTCGCCCCACCCATCCCCATCCCCCTGCCCCTATGAAAGCCCTCCCCTACGGCCGACTCGCCCTCCTAGCAGGATCGCTCGGATGGGCCCCCATCGTCCCGGCTGAAATGAACCGCCCCACGCTCAACCGCGGCGAATTCGACAAGAAACTCTCGCGCGACACCTCCCTCCTCCCCTCCGCCGCCCGCGGCGTCGGCGGCTACGCCGATGTCGTGCAGCGCGTTCTCCCTAGCGTCGTTAGCATCGGCACTTACTCGCGCACGCCAAGGCAGTCTTGGGATTTTAACTTCCACCAAGACGACCTCAATCGCTTGCCCCCGCTGCTGCGCGACTTCTTCGAAGACTGGATGGGCCCCCGCCCCTTTCGCGGTCCGCGCGACGGCCCCCGCCCCAAATCACCTCAATCCATTCAAACCGGCCTCGGCTCCGGAGTGATCCTCACCGCCGACGGCTACATCCTCACGAATAATCACGTGGTCGACGCCGGCGACGAACTCAAAGTCTCCTTGTCCGGAAAAGCCAAACAGTTCCCCGCCAAGGTCATCGGCTCCGACCCCCAGACGGATATTGCCCTCATCAAAATCGAAGCCGAGGGTCTCACCCCCGCAACCCTCGGCGACAGCACCAAACTTCGGGTCGGCGACCTGGTCCTGGCAGTCGGCTCACCCCTCGGCCTCGAAGGGTCAGTCACTCACGGCATCGTCAGCGGTTTGGGCCGCAGTGACCTGGGAATCATCGGAAAAGGTGCCGGTGAACTGCCGGGCTACGAAAACTTCATCCAGACCGATGCCGCCATCAACCCCGGTAACTCCGGGGGCCCCCTCCTGGACGAGCACGGGCGGGTCATCGGTCTCAATGCCGCCATTGAGACCCGCAGCGGCATGTTCGCCGGCATCGGGCTCGCCATTCCCGCAACCATGGCCATAGCGGTGGCCCGCGACCTGTTAGAAGAGGGCAAGGTCGAACGCGGATTCCTCGGCATTGAGATGGGCTTGCCTGATGCCAGTCTCTTGGAACACCTCCAATTGGAGCCAGGCAGCGCAGTCATCGTCAATGCCGTGCTGGACTCCTCTCCCGCCGCCGCCGCAGGCTTTCAAGAGGGCGACGCCCTCGTCGCCATCAACGACCAAAAAATCACCAGCCCCGCCCAGATCCGCCTCATGATCAGCGCCCTGCGCGCTGGCACGGAGGTCCGCTTCGAAGTGCTCCGCTTCCAAGAGAAAACCCAGCAAGCAGAGCCGCTCACCCTCACCGCCCGCTTAGCCGCGCTCCCCCCCCAGCCCAGCAGCAAGAACCCACGGAAATTCTCCGCCCCCTCCCCCAGCCCATCCGGCGACCATTTCCTTCCCGGAATTTCCATGGCCAATGCCACCCCCGCCTTGCGCCAAGAATACAACCTGCCCGAGGATGTCGCAGGCGTGGTCGTGACCTCCGTGGACCAAGACTCCCCCGTCGCCGCCAGCCTCACCGAGGGCGATCTCATCGTCCAGGTAAACCGCCACCCCGTAGGCGATGTGGCCGATGCCCTAGCTCACCGAGGGCCCGAAAATCGCCCTGTTTACCTCAAAATCCACCGCGACGGCGGCGTCAAGTTTGTCATCATCAAGCGCTGAGGCCCCCCACTCACAAGCAGCGGCCCCAGCACCCACTTTGTGGCGCATGGCCAGGCGGCGCAGTCCGTGAGATCGGGCGCCCCCTTCCTCGGCCTAGCCGATAGCTTTCTGCCTACCATCAGGGCCTTAGGCTAAATTCCTTACCACCCGATCTCCGCCGCCACACCCACCTCGGCCCCACCCCCCAAAAAACCCACGGAACCTCCCATGAGAAAGCCCCCCTCAGTCCCCCTCAGCCCGCGCGCTATCAAACGAGCTGACATCCACCCCCTCCGCGAGGGCGAAATCAGCGACTACGATCCCTTGATTGAGGATATTGGCGACGCCCGCTTTGTCCTCTTAGGCGAAGCCTCCCATGGCTCCCACGAGTTTTATCGCGAACGGGCCCAGATCACCAAACGCCTCATCAGCGAAAAAGGCTTTTCCGTGGTGGCCGTGGAAGCTGACTTCCCCGATGCCCATCGGGTGAACCGCTTTGTGAATGCCTTAGGGCAGGATGCCGATGCCGAGGAAGCCCTCGGTGGGTTCAAGCGCTTCCCCTCGTGGATGTGGCGCAACGCCGATATGTTGGACTTTGTCGGCTGGTTGCGAACGCACAACGACGACCAGCCGGACGCCCCCCACAAAGTCGGCTTCTACGGCTTGGATCTCTACAGCATGAACTCATCCATGGAGGCCGTCCTCAGCTACCTCGACAAGGTCGATCCCTCCGCCGCCAAGCGCGCCCGCGAGCGCTATGCCTGCTTCGATGGCTATGGCGGCGACACCCAGCGCTATGGCTTCGACGCCTCCCACGGCCGCAGCGTCTCCTGTGAGGACGCCGTCATCAGCCAATTCGTAGAACTGCATTCCCGCGCCGCCCACTTGGCCCACTTAGACGGCCGGGTGGCTGCCGACGACTTCTTTATCGCCGAGCAAAACGCCCGCTTAGTCAAAAACGCGGAGCGCTACTACCGCACGATGTACCGCAGCGATATCTCGTCGTGGAATTTGCGCGATAGCCACATGGCTGAGACCCTTTCCGCCTTGGACACCTACCTAACTTCCGATGGCAAGCCTCCCAAAATGGTCGTCTGGGAGCACAACTCCCATCTCGGCGACGCCCGCGCCACCATGATGGGCCAGCGCGGCGAGTGGAACGTCGGCCAGCTGGTCCGCCAGCGCTATCCCGGGGAATCCTATCTAGTGGGATTCACCACCCACCACGGCAGCGTCACCGCCAGCTCGCAATGGGGGGGCCAAGCCGAGCGAAAGGAAGTCCGCCCAGCCCTTGATGGCAGCTACGAAGCCTTATTCCACGAGTTCGAGGTGCCCCGC
>CALQKQ020000161.1 GCA_943331195.2 Akkermansia muciniphila
CCCAGCCAAGCTCCCAGGTAATTTGCGCTCCAGAAAGGCCTTTGCCATGCCCAAGCCGCAAAGGGGCGCACCAAGGCAGCCCAGGGCAACGCCCTGGGTCATTGGTTCCCCATCCATCCCCAGCCCTGAAGGGGCGGCCTCATCGGCGGGCCCCATCGCCTGCTTTTCCATGACATTGGCGCGTTGTGGGGTGCCCCCGCCCGCCGGGCGGGTCCAGCCAAGCTCCCAGGTAATTTGCGCTCCTGCCTCCGCGCGCGCCGGGGGAGGCTAAAGCCTTTTACGTAATGAGCTTAACATCCCCTGGCTGTCTGGCCGGCGACCGGAAGGTCGCGGCGCCGTGGCGCTGGATGGGTTGGAGGACACGCTGCCGCGGCCTCATCAAAGGGAGTGATTAGCGGAGGACTTTGCCGCCGAGGGAGAGGATGCGGGCGTTGGCCTTGGCGGCTTCGGCTTCGGCGATGTGGCCCATTTTGACGTGGATTTGGGAGAGGGCGGTCCAGGCGAGGAGGTCGTTGGGGCGGAGGTCGGTGGCCATGAGGGCGGGACCGAGGGCGGCGGCGGATTGGCCATCGCGCAGGAGGGCCATGCCGAGGGAGTGCCAGGCGTCGAAATGGGTGGGATCGAGGGCGGTGGCCTGGCGGTAGAGTTGGGCGGCGGCGGCGAGATCGCCTAGGGCGACGTGGCCACTGGCTTCGTCGAGGAGATCTTGGACGGGGTCCATGGGGGGCAGGGGGGAGGCCCGGCGCTGACGGGGAAGGGTAAAGCGTGGAGGATGGCGGCAGCGAGAGGGAGGCCTGGCGGAGTGGGAGCGGCTTGGGGGCTGGGAGGGGTTCCAGCGTTGGCCCGGGCGGGCTCCGCTGGGGAAACCGCGAGAGCTATGGTGAGGGGGAGGAGCTGCTTGGGGCTTTGGCCCGGGTGGGCTCCGCTGGGGAGACGGCGAGAGCTACTGTGCGAGGGGGAGCGGGAGGCGCGGCGTGGGGGCCCGGGTGGGGGCTAGGAGGATGGAGTGAGCTGGGAGGCCTCCTTGCGGTGTTCGTTGAACCAGGCTTCGAAGAGGGGGCTGTAGGTGGGAATGAAGCCGCCTTCGCCGCCTTCGGTGAGTTCTTGGGCGAGTTTTTTCTTGTCGTCGTCCATTTGTGGGTCCTTGGGGAGTTCGCGTTTGAGGGTAGCGACGAGGAGGAGGCCTTCGGGGACTTCGGCGGGTGGGGAGACTTCGCCGGGGTTGAGGGCGGCGGCGGCCTGGGTGATGACGGCTTGGTTGGGGACGGCGGTGGGGGGTTTGGCCTTGGTGAAGGCGGGGACATCCACGGGGCTCAGGCCGGCGGCGGTGGCGGCTTCGGCGAAGGATTTGCCAGCTTTGATGGATTCGAGGATGGCGGTGCGGGCGGTTTCGGCGGCGGTTTTGACGGCGGCGCTGAGGGCTTGGGCGGTGAGTTTTTCGGCGACCTTGGGTTTGACCTGATCGAGGGGAAGGACGGCGGGGGCTTCTACTTTGGCGATTTCAAAGAGGGCGTAGCCGTTGGTGGAGGGGAGGGTGTGGGGAAGGGTAGGATCGTTGGGGGAGGCGAAGATTTCGGTGAGGATTTTGGCTTCGGGCTTGAGGTCTTCGGGGGGGGCGGCGGCGGTGAAGGGCTCGCTGAGTTTGGCTTCGAGGCCGGAGGCTTTGGCGATTTCATCGAAGGTGCGGGCGCCGCGGTCTTCGGAGGAGAGGGCGGAGCTGATGTCGTTGGCCTTGGAGAGGAGGGCTTTGCGTTCGGCTTCGTAGGCTTTCATGGCCTCGGCGCGGGTGGCCATGGCGGCGGTGTGGTCCTCGAGTTTTTTCTTGTACTCCTCTTCTTTGGCTTTTTTCTGGTCTTCGGGGAGTTTGGAGGTGTCCTCGGGCTGGGGGGAAGGGAGGGCGGCGGGAGGTTTGGGCAGGGTGATGAGGAGGTAGCGGACGGCGCGCTTTTCTTCGCTGAGGATGGCGGGGTCGGGAGCGGGCTTGGCGGGGTCGGCGACCTGGGCCTCGAAGGCGGCTTTGGCTTCGTCGTAGAACTTGGTGATGGCCTCGTCGGTGGGGGCGGCGGGGGTTTGTTTGGCTTTTTCGACGAGAGCGTAGGCGGCGGTGGTTTGCTGCTTGGAATCGGCGTAGCGGGCGTCGAGCTCGGGAGGGGATGGGGCGAAGGTGCCGCCGATGAGTTTATTGAGGCGCTGGAAGAGCATGACGTCGCGCAAGGTGGTGTAGAGGCGGCGTTCGGTGTTGGGGCGGTCGCCGAAGGCTCCGCTGCTGAGGAAGGCTTCGTATTTGGCGGGGTCGAATTGGCCGCTGGTTTGGAGGCCGCCGATGGTTTGGACGAATTTTTCGAGGTCTTCGCGGTCGACTTCCACGCCGAGCTTGGCGGCTTCGGAGCGGAGGGTGGCGACGTTCATGCAGAAGTCGAAATTGAGGGAGTCGCGGCGGGACATGCCGTAGCGCTGCACGATGGCGGGGCGTCCGATCATGGGGTTGCCGCCGAGGGTATTGACGTAGAAGGCGAGGGGGTCGGTGAATTGGGCGAGCTGGTTGCTGGGGTCGAGCAGTCGCATGACGATGCCGCGTTGGGCGTCGATTTGGGAGAGGTCGTTGGTGTAGTAGTCTTTGCCGTCGATGGTGGCGATGGGGGTGGTATCGGGGCTGCCGGGGCCGCCGCGGCGGTAGTCGCCGAAGAAGATGAAGGCGACGCACACCAGGATGGCGATGCAGAGCATGAGAATGTAGTGATGCTTGCGGAGGGTCTCGAGCATGGCGGCGGGTGGGTCGTGTCGTGAGAAAAGCCCGGCGGGACGGATCCAGCCGGGCGGGAGAGAGGGGGAACATAGGGGCGAGGGGAGGCAGCGGCAAGCTCTTTTTGGGCGGGGGCGGGGGGCGAAATACTGCGCGAAATCCGTTGGAATTCCGCAAACCTTGACTATTTAATACACTCTAATAAACTGACGCCATTTTTACTTTTTTTGCCTTATGGACTTGACTGGACGACGCATTGCTTTGCTCAAAGGGGGGCCGGGATCGGAGCGGGCGGTATCGCTGGAGACGGCGAAGGGGGTGGGGGCGGCGCTGCGGGGGATGGGAGCGGAGGTGGAGGAGGTGGATGTGGTGGGGCCTGATTTTGGGTTGGGGGAGGGGTGCGAGGTGGCGTTCAATGTGATCCACGGGACGTTTGGGGAGGATGGGGAGTTGCAGAGGATTTTGGAGGGGCGCGGGGTGGCGTATACGGGGGCGGGGTCGGCGAGCAGTGCGTTGGCGTTTGACAAGGCGCGGAGCAAAGCGGCGTTTGTGGCGGCGGGGGTGCCGACGCCGGCGTATCAGATTTTGGAATTAGGGGAGCTGGGGGCGGAGGGGCTGCGGATGGGATTGCCGCTGGTGATGAAGCCGCTGTGTGAGGGGTCGAGTGTGGGGGTGCACGTGGTGCGGGAGGCGGGGGCGATTGCGGGGGCGCTGGCGGATTTGGCTCGTTTTGGGGGGAGGGCGCTGGTGGAGTCGTTTATTGAGGGCAAGGAGTTGACGGTGGGGATTTTGGGGGACGAGGTGTTGCCGGTGATTGAGATTCAGCCGCGGGGGGGATTTTACGATTTGGCGAACAAGTATCCGTGGATGGGAGGGGCGGGGGGATCGGATTATTTTTGTCCGTCGGAGTTGGATGAGGCGACGACGGCGCGGGTGCAGGCGGCGGCGTTGGCGGCGCATCGGGCGCTGGGGGTGGAGGTGTATAGTCGGGTGGACGTGCTGTTGGATGCGGCGGGTGAGACGCAGGTGTTGGAGGTGAACACGATCCCTGGGATGACGTCGACGAGTTTGCTGCCGAAGGCGGCGGCGGCGGCGGGGATGGGCTATGCGGCGCTGTGTGCGCGGATTTTGGAATTGTCCCTGAGGGTGAAGCGCTGACGGTTATGATGTTTCGCAAATTGCGCCGTCGCTTGATGGGGAACCAGCGGTTCCGCAGTCGGGATGGGGAGCACCATTTGGCATTGAATGTGCCGATGTCGCGCAAGGAGGTGGCGCTGCGGCGGCGGCGGGTGAGTTGGCGCGGGGTGCAGGGATTGGTGGCGCTGGGGGTGGCGGGCTGGGGATTGGTGGCCTGCGCGGATTTGTGGGAGCGGGCTTTTCGGCACAGTGGGGCGTATGCGGTGGGGCCGTTTGAGTTGGTGACGAATGGGGTGATTACGGTGCCGCAGGTGGCGGCGGTGACGGGGTTGCGACCGGACCAGAATATTACGGAGATTGATTTGGGGGGCTTGCGGAGGCAGCTTTTGACCTTGCCGCAGGTGCGGCGGGCGGAGGTGGAGCGGCGTTTGCCGAATCACTTGTCGATTCGCTTGGAGGAGCGGCGGCCGTCGGCGTGGTTGGCCTGTGCCAAATTGGGGCTGCGGGCGTTTGATTCGCGGGGGTGGTTGTTGGATGCGGAGGGGGTGGTGTTTCCGGCGGGGGTGGTGTTGAATGAGTATACGGCGCTGCCGGTGATTCACTGTGCGGACTTGGGGTCGGTGACTCCGGGGAGGTTAGTGGATTCGGCGTTGGTGGTGCGAGCTTTGGAGTTGGTGCAGCGGATGCGGCGGCAGGCGTGGAGTCGGCCGATGGTGTTGGAGCAGGTGCATTTGACGAATCGGTTTACGATGGTGGCGCAGATGGACAGCGATGCGCTGTTTACGTTTCGGCCGGAGCAGTTGGGGATGCAGATGGCGCGGCTGGAGGCGATTTTGGACAAGGTGGGGGCGGCGGGGGCTCGGGTGGCCAGCGTCAACTTGCAGTTAGAGCGGAATGTGCCGGTGACTTTTTTTGATTCGCTTCCAGCGCTAGAGGGGAAAGCGGTCAAGGCGGAGGCGGCGGCTCCGGTGGTGCGCCGCCAGGCGGCACCGCCGCGGCGCGGCACCTGAGGCGACTTTTTATTTTCACATGGCCAAATCTAACATTTACGTCGGTCTGGAAATTGGCACGCACAAGATCTGCGTGGTGGTGGGGGATGCCAAGGAGGATGGATCGATCAAGATTTTGGGGGTGGGACAGGCGCCTTCGCGGGGGGTGCGGAAGGGGGAAATTGTTGATTTTGAGACGGCGCAGACGTGTTTGCAGGAGGCGCTGCTGCGGGCGGAGGACCGCAGCGATGTGATGGTGCGCAAGGTGTGGCTAGCGATCACGGGGCCGCATTTGGAGAGCATCAACAATCGCGGGGTGCTGCGCATTCCGGACGACCAGAGCGAGATCACGCAGGACGACATTGAGGAAGTGAAGGAGCAGGCGACCAATGTGGCGATTCCGCCGGAGAATGTTTTTATGCACCGCATCATCCGGCATTACTGGGTGGATGGGCAGGAGAAGGTGCAGAATCCGGTGGGGAGGCTGGGGCGCAAATTGGAAGCGGACTATCACATTGTGCATGGGATCCGCAATCGGGTGCAAAATACGATACGCTGCCTGCGGGAGTTTCCGCTGGAGGTGGAGGATGTGGTGTTTGGGCCGATCGCGGCGGCGCAGGTGGTATTGAATCGGGAGGCGCGGGAGCAGGGAGCGCTGCTGATGGACATTGGGGGAGGGACCACGGATTTTGTGCTGTATGAGGACGGGGCGATTGCGGCGAGCGGGTCGATCGGGGTGGGGGGGGATCACATCACGAACGATTTGGCGGTGGTGTTGCGGATTCCGCATTCACGGGCGGAGCGGCTCAAGGTGGAGCATGGCAGTGTGCTGCCGGCGGTGGGGGGGCAGGAGGATTTTATTCGGCTGGAGGGGGATGCCACTTTTGATGGGATCAACGTGGACCGGGAAGTGTTGAATGGGGTGATCGCGGCGCGGATGGAGGAGGTTTTCAATTTAGTGAAGAAGCGCATCCTGGCTTCTGGTGCGAACATGGACCGGCTGGCGGCGGGGATTTTTTTATGTGGGGGGACGAGCTTGCTGCGGGGCTTGGACCAGTTGGCGGAGGACTGCCTGGGAGTGCCGGTGCGGCGTTCTAGCTTTACGCCTATGACTGGTCTAACGAGCAACTTTGAAAGTCCGCAGTATGCCACCCCGATTGGGTTGATCCGCTATGCGCAGCGGGTGGAGAGCGAGCGGCCGGTGCGCGGGTTGTTGCGGCGGGTGCGCGATGCCATGGGCAGCGCGTTGGGTGGGGCCCGCTTTTTTTCCTGATTTCACAAACTTAAATCGATCGCAATGATTAAATTCAATCTTGATAGGGCGGAAGCTGCGGGGCAGACTTGCGCGGGTGGCGTCAGCGTGTTTGGGATTGGGGGGCGGGCACGAACGTGGTCGACAAGATGGCTTTAGAGGGGGTCGCTGGGGTGGATTTAGTTAGTATGAATTGTGCGGCACGGGCGCTGCAGGGTTCTCTGGTGGGGACCAAGTTGCAGCTGGGGAAGAAGTTGACGCAAGGACTGGGGTGTGGGGGGGATCCGGAGTTGGGGGCGGAGGCGGCGCAGGCCTCGCGGGAGGAGATTGCGGAGGTGTTGGGGGGGCGGGGGATGGTCTTTTTGTGTGTGGGACTGGGGGGGGGGACGGGTTCGGGGGCGGCTCCGCTGATTGCGCGGCAGGCGCGGGAGGCGGGGGCGTTTGTGGTGGTGTTTGCGACCTTGCCGTTTTCGTTTGAGGGGCGGCGGCGCTGTCTGCAGGCGAGCTTAGCGTTGCAGGAACTGGAGAAATATGCCAATGCCCTGGTGACCTTTGAGAATGACCGCATGGGGGAGTTGGTGGTGCCGAAGAAGGGGGTCCAGGAAGCGTTCGAGCAGGCGGATCGGTTGATTGGGCAGAGTGTGCGGGCGGTGGCGCAGTTGGTGAGCCAGCCGGGCTTGATACGGATTGGGCTGGACGAGTTGCTGGCGGCGCTGCGGCATGAAGATAGCCGCTGTCTTTTTGGGTATGGCCAGGCCAAGGGGCCAAACCGGGCGGCGGAGGCTCTGGCGAAGGCGCTGCAGAGCCCGCTGTTGGACCGCGGGCAGATGCTAGCGGGGGCGCGCCAAGTGTTGGTGCACATCTGCGGTGGTGCCAGTCTAACGCTTCTTGAAATGGAGTCGCTGATGGGCGAGTTGGGGGGGCAGATTCACCCGGAGGCTCAGATTCTTTTTGGGGCGGGGGTTGACGCCAAGTTGCAAGATGTACTGAGCGTGACGATTCTAACGTCGCTTGGGAAGCCGATCGCGGCTGCGGCGGTGGTGGCGGAGCCGGTCGCGGAGCCGGTCGCGGAGCCCGTCGCGGAGCCGGTCGCGGAGCCGGTGGCAGAGTCAGCGGCAGAGTCGGCGGCGGCGGTGGTCGCAGAGCCGGTGGCAGCGGAGCTGGTTGTGGAAGCGGTGGAGGTGGAGTTGTTTGCGCCGTTTGTGGAGGAGGCCTTGGTGGGCGAGGCGGAGGTTTTCGCGGCGGAGCCGGAGGCGGAGTTGGCCGAGGCGGTCGCGGAGTCGGCAGCCGAGCCGGTGGTCGAGCCGGTGGTCGAGCCGGTGGTCGAGCCGGTGGTCGAGGTGGTGATTGAGGCGGTGGCCGAGCCGGTGATTGAGGCGGTGGCCGAGCCGGTGGCGGAGTGGGTTAGTGAGGTGGAGGCGGTGGAGGCGGTGGAGGCGGTGCGGCCGGTGAAGGTGGGTAGGGGCAAGGCTTTTGGGCTGAGTGACATTGTGCAGCGGGAGGTGAAGGCGGTGCCGGTGCCGGAGGTGGCGCAGCCGCAGGTGGCGCAGCCACAGGTGGCGCTGCCGCAGGTGGTGGCGGCGGCGGTGCCGGTGCGGCCCTTTACGGTGGCGAGTCGGAGTCCACAGTTTGA
>CALQKQ020000162.1 GCA_943331195.2 Akkermansia muciniphila
CACCGGCGAAATTCCGGATGCGCCGTCTCCAAGTCAAACACGCTGTCCACCCCCTGAAAACGACACAAAAAATAAACCTGCTCCTGCCCAATAAACTTGCCGCGCTTGCGGTGCCGCTCCGGAAAATGATAGCGATAACCCGGCCGCTCCTCCTTAATCTGATACGCCGCAGGCGGCAGCGAAATCTCCTCCATCAACTCCCGCGCCAAAGCCTCCCGCGGCGTCTCCCCCTCATCAATCCCCCCCTGCGGAAATTGCCAACTCTCCGCAAAATCCCGCCGCTCACAAATCAAAATCATGCCCGCCTCATTCTGCACCACCGCCGCCGCGCAAGGTCGATACGGTTCATCGGGCACGCGCGCTGGCATCAAAGTCATCAGTTTCTAAAGCGTCCCCGCGCCTGAGCGTCAACCGGGTTTCCCCAGATCCAACCTTTCCTAACGACTTTTAAGCCCCATGTCCCCCCGCCCCTTCCTCCTCGCCCTCATCCCCCTCGCCCTCTTCGCCCTCTGGCATTTCCTCAGCCCCACCCAACAATTGCAGGCCTCCCAAAGCCAACTCATCAAGGCCATCGCCCAAAAAGACGCCGCCACCTGCGCTAAACTCATCCACCCCGACTACACCGACGCCTGGAACTTCACCGCCGCCGACTGGCCCGGCATCCTCCAAGACCTCCGCACCCTCAGCCCCCTCTTAGAAATTAACCTCGTCAGCCCCTCCTACGACGCCGCCACCGGCCTGGTCGAAACCAGCCTCCAAGCCAAATCCGGCGGTGGCCCCGCCGCCTCCATCCTCGCCGAACGCGCCGTCGAACTCCGCGAGCCCACCCGCTTCCTCTGGAAACGCCAACCCTGGCGCCCCTGGAGCTGGCGCCTCATCAGCCTGCAAAACCCCGCCCTGGAAATCCCCCCCAGCTACCGCCCCGGCAGCATCTCCTCCATGAGCCCCTTCTAAAGCCCACCGCAAAACGGGTGTTGCATCCCTCCCGTCCGCCGCTTCCGTATCTCCCGCAGAACTTTCCTTCCCAACCCCTCACTCCCCTCCCTACCATGCCCCACTCCCTTCCTCCCCTCCCCTACGCCTTCGACGCCCTCGAGCCCCACATCGACGCCCGGACCATGGAAATCCACCACGGCAAACACCACCAGGCCTACATCACCAATCTCAACAACGCCCTCGCCGGTCACCCCGAACTCGAGGCCAAATCCATCGAGGACCTCATCAGCCACCTCGACGCCGTCCCCGAATCCATCCGCACCGCCGTCCGCAACAACGGCGGCGGCCACGCCAACCACAGCCTCTTCTGGCTCTCCCTCGCCCCCGGCCACGGCGGCGCTCCCACCGGCCCCCTCGCCGAAGCCATCGCCGCCGCCTTCGGCAGCTTCGACGCCTTCAAAGAAGCCTTCGCCAAAGCCGGCGCCACCCGCTTCGGCAGCGGCTGGGCCTGGCTCACCCTCAAGGACGGCAAACTCGCCATCTCCAGCACCGCCAACCAAGACAGCCCCCTCATGGATGGCGCCCAACCCCTCCTCGGCCTCGACGTCTGGGAACACGCCTACTACCTCCACTACCAAAACCGCCGCCCCGACTACATCGCCGCCTTCTGGAACCTCGTAAACTGGGACGCCGTCGCCGCCCGCTTCGCCGCCTAATTCCCGATCCCACATCTAGTTAGAAAAAAAGGCCGGACTCCCCGCGGAGCCCGGCCTTTTTTGAAGCCGTCACCCCTAACATTAAGCCAAGGGTAGAACTCCAAAAAAAGCCCAAGGTAGCCAGACCGTCCCGGTCTGATTCGTTATCGGACCCAGAGCGGGACGCTCTGGCTACATCCCCATCCAACAGCCCCCCTCTCTCCCCGTTCCCCGTCCCGTCCAAGACGCCGCCCGCGCCACGCAAATTCTTTTCAGAAAGGGCCATCCAGGGCCTATCGCGACCGCAGCCGGAAAAACTGCCGGTTCACGCCCTTCGTTTCGAAGAATCTGGGGCTTTCCGTAGTCTCCACGTCCGACCAAGAGCCTCCGAGGCGGTCGCTTTTCTGGAGTTGGAAGCGCGGATTCCAGGATACTTTGGCCTGGTTTTCCAAGAGAGTGCCATTGATGCGCTGAAACCCAGCGGCATCGGTAGCCAGCCCGGGGCCTTTGGTCATTTCGATCGAAAGATTGGCGGTATCATTCGGAATGCCCGACAACGAAAAAGCCCCGAGGGCGGCCACTTCAGCGTCACTCATTTTATAGTTGCGAAGCTGGATACTCCAAATAGTGAGCCCCCCTGTATTCCGGTCTTTATCGCCAAACAATAGCGCCGTATCCTTCAAACTCCACCGGTCTGCCGAGTAAGCATAGACGCCGTTGGAATGAGTCGCATTAAACGTCCGTATCGCTTGTTTTCCGACTAAGACCCCATTAATGTATTTTGACATGACCTGCTCTTGGGTGGTGTCGACCACAACAGCCACCCGACACTTGGTCGGCTCCAAGGACCCATGGTAAATATTGTCGGCACCGATGCCATTTTTTCCAATGAACACATCCCCGACTGTCGTATTGTCCGGAGTGTCGATCTGGATTAGAGAAGTTGGCGAGGAAGTTGAAGTTGCAAGTTGCAAGTCCACGATGAGCGTCCACTGATTCAACCTCGCGGCCGAGGGGCCGCCGTTGGGCGCGGCGCGGTGGGTCATCTTCAAGCCATTGGTGGAAACGGGTAAAGTAATGTAACCAGGGCCTGGGACCCATGGCCCGGCACCACTCACCAGATCCTGGCCGACCGTGGCAGCCAGGTCGCCCGCGTTGAAATCCCATTGGCCGACGACCGCAGGATGGCTCGCGCCTGATGCGACCGCAGGTTCCGGTTTCGCGGAACCTGCCACGGTCCAGTAATACTTAAACGAGCCGATGATTTTTGACGTCGACGCTAGAACAACGCTGTTGTCAAAATCCGTGACTGTCCCGGGGGTTGGCGCATTGGACGCTGTAATCGTGCGAATGACGACCCAGTCGTGTTCAGGTAAATTTATATCAAAGCTTTTTTAATTGCGACGGGTTCAATTATTGGTTCCGCGAGGGCGGCATTTAGCCTTTCTGTAACCGCAAGAGAAGTATATTTTGGTGGCAACCGATTCGACTGAAACACGGCGTAGCAGGACTTGTTGTCGAATGGCCCGACTCGGGCAGCAAGGAAATTCTCAGTTGTTTCGTCTTTCGGTGCATCAAAGCTGGCATCCACAGCGATCACAGAATTTTGAAGAGCCAGGAGGGCCAGCGTATTAAACTCGGTGGAGGGGAGGCGCTCCTTAAGCAATCTTCGCCAGGCCCGGAAAATCGGCACTCCACCCGGGTTTCCCCCATTGTACTGATCGTTCATTAATTTGTCTTCCCAGGGAAGCCTAGAGGCATACTGGAGGAAATCGCCGTAGATTGCGGCTGAGCTGGTGGCATGGCGAAAATTTAGCGCAAGGATGGAGTCGAGCAGGCCTGGGCCCGGGTAGTCCATCATCACAAGCCCGGTCTTCTTCAAATAGTGGTCAGCGTTGAGCACGTTGAGGAGGAAGCGGTTCATCACCTTGGCGTGACCTAATGGAGTAGTTAAAAAAGACCAGCCTATGTTAAGCCCCGTCGCATAGAGGGCTTTTCTATTGGGATCAGCAGATGCATCGATAATATGAGCAATGTCCTTTCTCTGTTTATCCCCATAATTTGTGTTATCGAACTCATCTCGGTTGGTTGTATAAAACCCGTCAGCCGGGGCGTCTGGATTGCGTTTATTGTTTGCCCAGCCCATTCCGGACGCATGCCCTTTGTTTTCGATGAGGAGAGGGTCATACACAAAAAACATGACCATTTTGCCTCGCACCTCTCCCAGAGTTGGCCAATGGAATGTCGGATTGAGGGACGTCAGGGCATTGTCACCGTCAGGTATAAAGTTGGGACCGTTTTTCGTTGCCGCATGGGCATAGGTCGTGGGTGTGACCCCATCGGCCCGGACTGCCCCTGCTCTTTGCCATATTCGTTGATAAGATTGGGCTATCGTATTCCATGAGGGAAGGTTGTCGGACGGATATCCGTATAAGAATTTATATTTATCATTTGACCAAGGCGCAATTCGACACAACACCGTCTCGCCTTCATTCTCTGCTAAAAAAGAGTCAATTTCATTCAGAACTGTTATCAAGCCTCTAAATTGATAAGCGCCATGGTATATTTCCCATCTTCCGTTGGTGGCGTCCACTCGCAAGTCCAGAAAGCGCACACCGGCCTCCAATTGGTGTCTGATGTCAGCGTCTTGGCATTCCGCTGCGCCAGCATCAAACGCAGAATGATTATCCTCACACCCCGAGTCGTGAGTCCCGGGGATGGAGAGTTCGCTGATCAGCATGGAGTCCGGCAAGGCCGACATCCAGGTTTTATGGAACGTGGCAGGGACGGTGCCCGCATTATCAGCCGTCGTATACGTGGAGAAATCCTTGCCCGTGGCAAACTGCGCGGCAGCAAAAACTGCCATCAGGGGATAGAAAATTGCTGTCCGCAATGTAGGTGGAATGAGTGGAAGTCTCATGGAGGGCCGAATATTTTGCCAAATGCGTGCAATTTATCTTTA
Source organism: Akkermansia muciniphila (assembly GCA_943331195.2). Taxonomy (GTDB): domain Bacteria; phylum Verrucomicrobiota; class Verrucomicrobiia; order Verrucomicrobiales; family V1-33; genus CAIZWU01. The sequence goes on from CALQKQ020000162.1 coordinate 4,594, forward strand.
GGCAAAATATTTCTATCAGTTCCAGGGCCTTTGTCACATTTCCACCACCGCGAGCCCAAGCTGCTGGCGCATCTGGAATGGGCTGCGTTGTTGGGGGGGAAGCTGGGAGCAGTTCAGACGATGGCGCGGCTTTCGCATTCCCCTCACTCTCAGCTATCCCCAGCTCGGGCCTCCTCCATGCGCACTTGGATTTCAATTCCGCCACATTTTTATCAGAAAGTCGCCCCCTGGCCTAATTAGTGGTGTCGCCGCGACGTACTTCACCTGTCGCTCCTGTCAGCTTCCACTTCCGCCAACTGCGGCCTCTGCCGGAAATACAGTCTACTCCGCTTTCCTCCGCCTCGTCATGAACTCTGCCTTTTGCCGCCTTTTACTGCTCGCCGTGCTGCTGGTGCCACCCGCTGCGGCTGCGCCATGGCCGGGATGGCGTGGGGCCGATGGGTGCGGAGTTTCCACCGAGAAGGAACTTCCGCTGAACTGGAGCGCTGCCTCCGGGGTGAAATGGAAAGTGGCCTTGCCGGAGCCCGGGAATTCCACGCCAGTCGTCTGGGGAGAGCGTATTTTCATCACCCAGGCCGTGGGCCACGAGCGCCTGGTGATTTGCTTTTCCCGTCAGGACGGAAAAGAACTTTGGCGCGGCGGGGCCAACAACGTAGCCGCGGAACCCACCCACGAAACCAATCCTTACTGCTCCGCCTCCCCGGCCACCGACGGCGAGCGGGTCTATGCCTGGTTTGGCTCGGCGGGACTTTACTGCTTTGATGTCTCCGGAAAGGAACTCTGGCACCTCGCCCTTGGAGAGCAACGCCACGAGTGGGGATACTCGTCCGGGCCGGTGCTGCATGGGGACCTTTGCTATTTGAATTTTGGCCCTGGTCCACGCGCCGCCCTGCTCGCGGTGAATAAAATCACCGGCACCGTGACGTGGCGGCATGACCCTGGCCCGGTGAATGTCACCATGCCCCGCAACGATGGCTTTGGGGCCAAGGATGGTGTGGTGGGGTCTTGGAGCATTCCCCTTTTGATCAAGGCCGGTGATCGCGAGGAACTCATCATGTCGTGGCCCGAACACGTGCTTGGTTATGATCCCCGCACCGGGAAAGTGCTCTGGCAGTGCGCCGGCCTGAATCCCTTGGTTTACAGCAGCCCGCTCTTTGGTGAGGGAATCCTGGTCGCCATGGGCGGCTATGGCGGCAGCACTCTCGCGGTGCGCCCGGGCGGCAGTGGCGACGTGACGGAGACCCACCGGCTCTGGCACGAACTGCGCGACAGCGGGCACATTGGCACCGGCGTCATTCGGGAGGGCCATCTTTACATCCAAAATATGAGCGGCATCGTTGAGTGCACGGAACTCCGCACCGGAAAACGCATCTGGAAAGAGCGCCTCAAAGGCAGCGGAGCCTCCGCGGAATCCTGGTCCTCCCCCGTGCTCGTGGGTGACCGGCTGTATCTGGTCAATCAGGGCAGCGATTGTTTCGTCCTCCGCGCGTCACCCGAGTTTGAAGTCCTCGCCCACAATCCTCTCAACGATGGCCTCACCAATGCGTCGCCCGCCATCAGCGACGGCCATGTTTTCATCCGCACCCACGCCCACCTGTGGTGCATCGGAAAGTAACGGCGGCGACACCCTAATAAATCATTATGAATATTGCGCAGAAATCATGGCTCCTCCATGGATGCTGGGCCGCCGCCGTAGTGGTCGCTTTCGGCTGGGGCTCCCGCCGCCGCGGGGAGGCACCCAGCGCAGACGCGGGCCTTGCCCTAACAGATAAAACCGGCCTGGCGCGGGCACCTTTCCGGCAGGACGGGCCGCTGGCCCGCAAGCCGGACGGCCGACCCGGGGACCGCCGCCCCGGTGCCCTGGCAGGCTTGTTTGGCGAGGTCAATCCCTCCGGCAGTGATTTGAGCGCCCTGATCCAGCAGGCCCTGCGGCACCGGAACCCGATCGCCCGCCGCCTCGCTTTCTCCCGGCTGTTGGAGTCGCTCACCCCAAGCAATGCCGGAGCCGTGCGGGAACAACTGGTCGCCCTCGGAGCCGACCCTGACCAGTGGCGGGATTTCCACTACAGCTGGGGGGCGCTTGACGGAAAAGCAGCCTTCGCCAATGCCGCCAAAAGTCCGGAGGCCGATCTCGCCGCCACCATGGCCGGATGGGCCGCTGCCAATCCTAAAGAGGCTCAATCTCTGTTGGACAACCTCCCTGAGGAACTGCGCGCTCAGCGCGACCAACTGACCTCCAGTGTCGTCACCGGCCTCTCCCATAACAACTCTGCGGTGGCGACGGAATACGTGCTCCGCCTGGGCCGGGAAGGAAATGACAAGGCTGGCCCGCTGATGGAAATCGTCGCTAACGAGACGCTCCGCCAGCATGGAACCGAAGCGGCCACCCGCTGGGCGGAATCATTGGCGGATGGGCCCCTGAAAGGCAATGCCATGGCCCAGGTGGCGGAAGCTTATGTCCGAACGGACCCTGAGGCCGCGGCACGCTGGAGCGAACGTTTTGCGGACAAGGAATATGCCAGCAAGACTATCGGACAAGTTGGTTCCCGGTGGGCCGCCTCCGATCCCATCGCCGCCGTGGGGTGGCTGGAAAGCCTGCCTGCCAGCACCGGCCAGAAGGAGGGCCTGAGCAGTGCCTTCGGCGACTGGGAAGACCGGGACCCTGCCGCCGCCGGGGACTATCTTTTTGCGATGCCCAAATCACCGCAGCGGGACTCCGCCATCAGCGGCTTTGCTACAGGATATGCGTGGCAGGATCCCATGACCGCCATCGCTTGGGCGCAGGACATTGGCGACCCGGCGCTGCGCGAAAGTTCCATGACCCGCGTTGGTCAGGCTTTCTACCGCAGGGACCCCAATGGGGCGGCTGCCTGGCTTGCGGAAAGCGGCTTACCCGGGGAAGTGCAGCAACGGATTCTCACGGAGCGAAGACGCTAGGCCATGGCCGGGAGTTTGCCTCCTGAAAGGAATCTGCTTTGGGGAGAGCGGGGCGGAAGCTGGTTGAAATCTGAGGAAGGAAGGATGCAACGCGCTGGCCACCCGGCTCCAGGCTGGCCGCTTCGAAGGCAGCAGTGGGCTGTAGGTGCGCCTGGGCTTACCGTTGCCGACCGCCGTGCCCGGAATGTTTTGGCAGCG
>CALQKQ020000163.1 GCA_943331195.2 Akkermansia muciniphila
CCCGCCCACAAACCTCCCCCAACCGCTCCCCCGCGCTCCCCCGCGCCCCGCCAAACTCTCCCAAGCGCTGCTCCAATAACTCAATCTGCATCTGCTGAATCGCCGCCAAGCGCTCCCATTGCCGCCCCAACAAATGATCAATCTTCTCATGCAAATGGCGTATCTCCAACTCCGCCTTCAAATTTACCTGGTAATCATGCTCCGCCGCCAGGCGGTCGCGCGACTCCTTCCGATTCTGGCTCATCATGATGATGGGGGCCTGGATCGATGCCAAACAGGATAAAAGCAAATTCAGCAAAATAAACGGAAATGGATCAAAGGGCGCCGGGCGCGAACTATTGTACAGTAGCCACCCTAGCATGAAAATGGCAAAACTGATCAAAAACCGCCAACTCCCCCCGAAGGAAGCCACCAGATCCGCCACCCGCTCGCCAAAAGTCGGGGGATGATCCGCCACCATCTCCTTCGGCGGCTGCGATAAGGTGCCCTCCTGACTGACCGCCTCAATGACCTCGCGCTCCAACTCCGAAACCTCGCCGCGCTCTTCTTCCAAGATCGCTTCCACATACTTGCGCCGGTAGTCCACCAACAATCCCTGGCTAATCCGCTGGTCCGCCCGCGCCTGCGGAAAATCCTGGCGAATCAATTCCTGCAACCCCGGGCGCAGCGACCCCAGCGCTGATGAGTTTTCCAGCGCGACCGCGCGCCCCGTGGCCAGACAAGTCAAAGCAGGGGGAACGTCGCTCATAGCCCACAACGTAGCGGCAGCGCTGCGGAAGTAAAACGGCCCCTGCCCCCCGCGCCGCGCTTAGATGCCCACCGCATCCTTGGCCGACGCCTGGCGATAATCCCGATTCAACTGGCGAATGTAGTCCGCGCTGATCGTCTTCGGGCAAACCGCCTCGCACTCATATTGATTCGTGCAGTTGCCAAAACCCTGACCGTCCATCGCCTTCACCATGGCCAAGGCCCGCTTGTCCGCCTCCGGCCGACCCTGCGGCAGATGGTTAAAATGCGCCACCTTCGCCGCCACAAAAAGCATCGCGCTGGCATTCTTGCAGGAAGCCACGCAGGCCCCGCAGCCAATGCAGGCCGCCGCCGTGAAAGACGCATCCGCATCCGGCTTGGGAACCGGCACGCTATTGGCCTCCGGCGCCGAACCCGTCCGCACCGTAATGTAGCCGCCCGCCTGCTGAATCCGATCAAACGCACTCCGGTCCACCGCCAAATCCCGCACCACCGGAAACGCCGCCGCCCGAAACGGCTCAATCCAAATCGTGTCCCCACTGCGGAAACTCCGCATGTGCAGCTGGCACGTCGTCACCCCCCGCTTCGGCCCATGCGGCATCCCGTTGATCACCATCGAACACATCCCGCAAATCCCTTCCCGACAATCGTGGTCAAACGCCACCGGCTCTCCCCCGCGCCCAATGATGTCCTCATTGACAATATCCATCATCTCCAAAAAGGAAGCCGTTTCCGGAATCGCCTTGGCTTCATACGTCTCAAAACGCCCCGGCGCTTGAGGACCCGTTTGGCGCCAAACGTTCAGCGTAAGATCGAGAGAAGACTTGGATGCGGCCATGGAAAAATGGATTTCTGTGAACACTTACGATGCCCCCCCCTCCTGCGGATTCAAGAGCCGCTTTTGGCTTCTCGTCACTTTGCCCTCCACGCGCCAAGGCCGCAGCTTCCCCGCCGCCCCGCCGCTCTTTGCCCCTCGGCAACCCCGCTTCACTCCAGCCGCCGCACCCGATAAAAGCGCTGCGGCGCACTCGCCGCCGCGTCCTCCGCCCGCGCCGCCGCCCCATCGCCCACCACGTCAGGCAACAAAGGCAACCACGGGCCCGCCAGGTCCGCACTGTATTCCACCCGATATTTCCGCCCCGCCTGCGTGCTCCAACTCAAGCCAAACTTCCCCCCCGCCAACGTCGCCTCCCCTACCTTCATCGGAGCCTCCCCACTATTCGGATAGCGCGGCGTCCAATTCGGCATGCTCCGCAACGACGCCGCCTCCCCATCAGGATAAAGCCCCTCGCTGACATTCGCCGCCTGCGGCCCAAAACTCAAGGTGTGCTGGGCCACCCCAGCCGCATTGTAAAGCCCCAGCGATTCCCCGCCACCGCTCAACTGAAAGCCTGCGTGCAACCCCTTGCCCAAGCCATTTTGCAACACGTCGTTGTCCGCCCACACCAACAAGAAACCCTGCGGCGCAATGCTGCTGCCAGCAGGAAAGACCCACTTGGACGGCACCGCCAAATCGTCGCTCAGCCCATAGCCCGCGAGGTCGACCGCGCTAGCATTGGGATTGTAGAGCTCCACCCAGTCTTGAAAAAGCCCATCCGCCGGATCCGCATAGCCGCTCGGACCCGCGTTGTTCGCCATCCATTCATTGATCCGCACCGGCAACAGCGCCGCCGCCCCATTGTTAGTGACGGTGATGGTATCCACCGCACTGCCCAGCAGCGCCCCCTGGCGGTCCACTCCCTGCACTTTCAACAGGTTGGCACCGCTCGCCAAGGGCACCGACACCGACCACCCCGTCGGCTTGCCAGAAACAGCCGCCCACGTAATCGGATAGTCCACCCCGTTCACCCGAATCGCCCGCACCGCCAAATTGGCCGTCCCCGCAAGCGTGGTGCTGCTGTTGAGCGTGCTCGAGTCGTTGCCCCCATTGGTCGTAATCACAAAGGGCGTCGCCGTCGGCACCGCCCCATTGATCGCACTGGTCACGGTGTTCTTCCGCGCCGTGACAAAGGCCAAGTGACTCGCAAACGGCTGCGCCGGCAGCATCGCCCCAAACTGTTTAGCCCAGCGGCTCAGGTAGGTGCTGTTATAAGTAGTCTCCATGATTTCCTGCAAATGCCCATAGTAGAGCCGCGCATACATCGGCACCGCGATGATCTTACCCAGCTCGCCATTGGGCACGATTCCCCGACTCGAATCCAAAAACGCATCCAAATCGTGCGGGAAAAAAAGCATCTTCCCATCGGTCGGGCGCACATAAAACTGCACGTTGTGCTGCGATCCATCTCCGCCATAACTATCTCCTGCCCCCGACAACACATTGATCGCCGTGCCCCGCAGCCACTGGTTCACATCGAGAAAGGTGGTGATCTGACTCGTAAACGTGGTGCCGCTAGTAGCCATCCATTTGGCCCAGGGAATCACCCGGCTGTAGTCGTCCCGATCCTCGTTGTTCTTAATCAAAAAAGTCCAGCGGTAACCCTCTTTGTCGTTCCCCATGTTCATGATCGGCACCCCCACCACCGAGTCCGGCGCGGGCAATTTAAAGCCCTCCGGGGTCCCCGTGCTCGTGGCGTTGAGCTGATAGACTAACTCGTATTCATAGACCATGCCCTCGGATCCATTCTCAAATTGATCGTCCAGAAAAACATCGCTGTAGCGCGCCAACTGCAACTCCGCTCCCCCCGTGTGCGCCGCCTGCGGCGCGATCACTTGGATCATGTCGTGATACTTTGTCGGAACCCCGCCGCAGTGATTCACCACCTGGTGCATCAGCATCTCCCGCTGCCCGTAGCCCACGCTCTCGGAGCGGTCGATGGCCACGCTGCGGTGCACCCCGCGAAAGAGATGCTCCGAGGGAAAACCGATATTGAAACCTAACCGCAGCGTCTCCGTGCGGCTGTGCTCGCTGCCCTTCAGGCGCAAACCGACGTCATAAAAAACCTCGCGCTCATCATAGATCACCGTAGCTCCCTGGCGCTGGTTGCTCATCAGGTTCACCGTGGCGTGCATCGCATTCGCATCCGCCGCCAACAAAATCAGCCGCACATTGTGCAGCCCATTGGATTTCGCTTGGCCATCGTTCACCTTGTACAGCGCCCGGGACTCCGCCCCCGCCGCAGGAAAACGCGCCTTAGCGTCCCGCCCATCCGCCGCCTCGACATAAAATTGCACAATCTTCCCCGCCGCCTGCCCCGGCAGCACCGCGCTGTAGCGCGACCCCGCCGCCCCGCTCATCGGCTGGCTCGTCCAGGCCGCCCCGTCCACCCGCGACCACAAGGTCACCGCGCTCACTTGGTCAGGATCCACCGCCTGAACGGAAACCGTCACCGGGGCCAACGCCGCCGGCACCACCGGCTCATGGCGCAGCTCCGCGAAGGTCGGACCCACATTGAGCGCCGCCGCGGTGTTGACCGTTCCCGGGGTACCATAGCGATCGTGGCCTTGCAGCACCGTGGTTTTGGCCAAGCGATTGAAATACAAACGCGTGTTCAGTTGGCGGCAGCCACTGATCCATTTGGCGCGGTAGGAAATGCGATAGGTCTTCCCATTCACCGCGCTGCGACTGCTCGCAAAAGTGGTTTCGGCGTGATTGCTCATGTGGTCGGTGGATCCCGTACTCACCAATCGCAGCACCTTGTTCCCCGGCTGATCCGGGTCGTCCACCACCGTGCCGCGATGATTCCCGATGATGCGCCACTTCGCCGCATCCACCGTGAAGCTGCCGTTCTGCAGCATCGCCACTGGCGTCGCCCCCGCCGGAGATTCCGTCACCGCAATGTCGTCCAACAGCACCTCCCCTTTATCCATCAAACCTAGCACGAATTCCCGCCACTGGGTGTCCGGCCCCACCGGACTGGCCGCCGCCACGCCTTCATAGCTGTAGCTCTGCCACGACGAGCGGCTCGTTTCATCGCTGGCCGCCCAATTTTCCCCCACCCCGTGCTCAGCCCGGGGATCGCGCAACTCCGCGCTCGAGCCGCCCCCATCCGCAGCTTCGGGCCACCGGCCATCGTCGTAGTAGTGCACCTGGTCCGCCGGATTGTCCTGCGCATCCCGTAGCACCAAGGCTTCCCCGCTGCCCGAAAGCTTGCCCGCAAAGGGCCCTAGCGGCAACAAGCCAGGAAACTTGGCCCGCAGCGCGGCCGGATCCTTCGCCACCACCAAGTACCCCCCCGCCGGAATCGCCGCCCCCGGACCAAACGCAAAATCAATCCCCCCATCCAGCCGCCATCCCGCTAGGCTCACCGCCTCCGCCCGGCGATTGTGCAATTCAATCCACTGCTCCGGATCGCGCTGATAGGGCACCGCCGGCGCGCCTCCCGTCGCCGCCACCTCCAACACCGGCGGAGCATTAAACATGATCTCATTGAAACCCACCCCCTCGCTCAAAGCAAAACGGTTCACCGACCCCAAGCTCGCCGCCTCCGGCCGCAGCCACTCGCCGACCCCATCTGGATAGCGCGCCTGCGCCTGCGACCGCACTTCCACCGCATCGGCCACCGCCGTCCCGCTCGGCCGCACTAAGAATAGCCGATCCCCCGCCACCGCCCCAAAGCCCAGCGCGGCCTCCTCCAACACTACAAAGCCCCCCGGCAACAGCGGACCGCCTCTTAGCACAAACTCCGCCTCGCCCCCCTCCCCAGACCGGCGCACCGCATAGCCCGCCACCTCCAGCGCCGCCACCCCGCGATTCTGCAACTCCAGTCGCAGCGGCCCCGCCGCGCTCACCTCATTGAAAACCAAATCGTCCGGCGTCGCCGCCTCTAACCCCATCGGCCGGACCGTCGCCGTCAACGCCGCCCCAAACACCATGCCCGGGTCCGGCGCCTCCGCCTGATGCACCTCCACCGCCAAAACGTTAGGACCCGCCACCAGACTGCTCCCATCCAGCGCAATCCCCACCTGCAACGGCGCCGCCCCCACCACCTCACTAGCCGCCGTTTCATAGCTGATCGGCCCTGCGGGCAAATGCAGCCGGTAGACCTCTTTCCCATTCAAATACACCACCGCCCCATCGTCCACCGCCAAGTCTAACTTCAACTTCGCCTGCGCCGGATTGTCCGAAAACTCAAAGGCCTTCCGGAAATAGTAAGTCGTCGGACCCGTCGCAAGCTCAGTCTGCCGCAGCCTATCGTTCGACTCTAACCGGCCGTCCCCACTAAAATAAACCGCGCTCTTCCCCCCGCCAAACGACAGCGGCGTTTTCGTGGACGCCGCCAACTCCGCGATCTGCCCCGCGCTCAGCGCCTGATCCCACACCGCCACGTCGTCCAGCGCCCCACTCATAAACCCCGCCCCATCCCCCGACCACGCCCCGATCGACAACGGCACCCCCGCGCCATCGTCCAGCACCCCCCCCACCGCACTGCCCTGCGCCACCCCGCCCACATAAAGCGTGCTCCCACTCGGCGTAAACGTCACCGCAATGTGCCGCCACCCCGTCCCCACCGTCGTCGTCCCCGCAATCAAGGCATTCGTCCCATTCTGCCGCCACACCAACTTCGCCGTCCCCGGATTCGAGGTGCTCAAGGAAAGAATGTTGTTACTAAACAGCCCATTGCCCTGCCGCGACAGAATCGCCCCATAGCCGCCACAGCAATCCGCATCCTGCGTCACCGCATTCCACTTGGCCCACAAGCTGATCGTCCCAGATGCCGCCCCATTCAGCCCCCCGCCCCCCGCCACACTCACATGCGACCCGCCACTGAAGGCCAGCGCCCCCCCAGCCACCCCCAATCGGTCCGCCGCCGCCACCACCGCCCCCACAAAACTGCCCTCGCTACCGCGCGTCGCCGCCGCATCCCCATTGAAAGGCCAATACGATAGCAAGCTCGCCCCCGACTCCCCGTCCCACGCCTTGTCGTCAAAACCTGACTCCTTCCAAGCACTCCCCAAATCCGTGCCCGACGACTCCAGCCGCCAACTGCTCCCCAGAGCCACCAAAGGTCGCACCCCCGATCCCACGAGCGGAAAATTCCCCGACCCCGGACTGCCCCCCATGGCCACGCTCGACGTCCAGTTCTCCGCCGGCCCACTCGCCGTGTTCGGATCCCGCTTCGCCAAAGTCGCCCCCGACCCATCCGGTGCCACCGGCCACGCCCCGCCCACCCCATACACCAAGCGATCCATCAGCCGCTCATTGCGGTCCCGCAATTCAATCGGCTCCCCCCCATTCCCCAAGCTGCCGCTAAACGGGCCGAGCACCTTCGTTATCCCAAAAGCAGCCTGCAGCGCCGCCGGATCCGCCGCGATCACCAGGTGCCCACCCCCGGGAATGACCGTCCCCTCCGCAAAGGTAAAGTTGATCCCATCCTCCAAGTGCCACCCTGACAAATCAATATCGATGGCCATCTGATTGTGCAGCTCCACCCATTCGCCCGCCGCCGCGCCGCCCACCGGGTGATAGCTTAGCTCATTGAAAACCACCACGCTATCCACCGCCGCCGCGCGGCCCAGGAAAAAAACCAAAAACGCAAAGGGGAGGAACGAAGGAACTTTCATGGGGCGCACGTCTGCCATCCTCCCCAATTCCCATCCCAGGGTAAAGCACAATCCAACCCCGCGCCGGGACCGCGCCTTGACTCATCCAGCCTGACACCTCCCGGCCCAGTCCAGCAGCGCCCCAAGCTACCAGCAAAGAACCGGCGCGGGGCCAATGGGGACGGGAAGTCACTCGCAGGCACGGTCTGATCGCTTGTGGCGCCTTCCCTTCCCAGATCATAGGCATCCATGGATGCCCCAACGGGGCATCGCCTATCAGCCCAGGGCAACGCCCTGGGGTTCGTTTGGCAGCCAATCCGTGCGTTCTGAAGGAACGCCGCAACAAGGGGGGATGGGGCAAGGCCCGCCGCGCGTCGGGATGCGGCGTTCCTTCAGAACGCGGGGATCGGGGGGCCTTGGCTCACCCAGGGCCTTGCCCTGGGCTGGTATGCGCTGCCCCTTTGGGCAGATCTGGTGCCATTGGGGAGGTCATTGGC
>CALQKQ020000164.1 GCA_943331195.2 Akkermansia muciniphila
CCATGCCCCCCCACCCCCTCCACCCCATGTCTTCCCTCGGTCAACAACTCCAGCAGGCCCGCCAGGCGCGCAAACTCACCATCGAAGACGCCGCCTTCAAAACCCACATCCCCCACCAACACCTCCGCGACCTCGAAAACGACGACTTCACCAACTTCGCCAACCCCACCTACGCCAAAGGCTTCCTCAAACTCTACAGCCGTTTCCTCAACATCGACCTCGGCGACACCCTCGACGACTTCGCCCCCAGCGCCCCCCCAGGCCGCCCCCTCCAAACCCACCTCCAAGACTCTCATCCCTCCCGCGTCCTCAACCCCTCCCGCATGAGCACCACCCGCCGCGCCGCCCGCCGCAACCGCAGCCGCACCCCCCGCCTCCCCTGGGACAAAATCGCCCTCCTCGCCTTCCTCCTCGCCGCCGCCTATCTCATCTTCAAACCCGCCAAACCCACCCCCAACCTCTCCATCCCTCCCCCCTCGCCCCAGGCCGCCCCCACCCCGCCAACACTCCCTACACCCAGCGCCCAGTCCACTCCCAAACCCAGCGACCTTCCCGAACCCGAAGCGGAACCTGAATCCGCCCCCGAACCAACCCCCCTACCCCAACCGGAACCCGAAGCCACCCCCGTGCCCGAAGCCGCCGGACAAATTCGCCGCGCCACCGTCGTCGAAGACGAACCCGCTCCCTCCAGCGCCGCCCCCCTTCCCCGCTAGCCCCCTCCTTCTAGCCCCTCCCGCTGAACCGCCGCCCCATGTCCTCTCCCGAACCCCGCCTGCTCTACTGCCGCTGCGCCTACGCCCAAGTCCTCCCCCAAGACGTCAAAGACGGCGTCCTGCACCACCTCTGCTCCGCCGCCCACCCCTTCGAAAGCGTCGCCGACCTCTGCGAAATGTCCGCCCGCCGCGACCCCCGCCTCGCCGAACTCGCCAGCGCCCCCCTCACCATCATCGCCTGCCACCCCCGCGCCGTAAAATGGCTCTTCCACGCCGCCGACGCCCCCCTCCCCGACTCCACCGAGTTCATCAACCTGCGCACCCTCACCGCCCCTGAAGCCTGCCAGCTCCTCCCCCCTCCCGCCTAAGCCCCTTGCCTAAGCCTCTCGCCTAAGCCCCTCCCCATGTCCCTCTCCCCAGAATTTTCCGTCCTCCTCTACGAAGGCCGCGGCAGCCAAGCCCTCCCCCCTGATCGCCGCTTCGCCCTCTGCGCCGCCCTCCTCGACCGCGGCTACTCCGTCAGCCGCGCCGGCCTCGGAGCCCGCCTCGCCCCAGGCCAAACCTCCCTCCTCGTCCTCGCCGAATTCGATGACGGCCACGCCCCCGACCTCGAAGACGCCGCCCACGCCATCGCCCTCTCCGCCTGCGATATCGCCGGCCTCTCCCCCGACGCCGTCACCGACCTCGTCGAGCGCCGCCGCGGCTCCCAGCCCATGAACCAACCAGGCCTCTGGAAACCCTGGTTCCCCGTCATCGACTACAGCCGCTGCACCAACTGCATGCAGTGCCTCAGCTTCTGCCTCTTCGACGTCTACGGCGTCAGCAAAGACGGCAAACTCCAAGTCCAAAATAACGACAACTGCAAAACCAATTGCCCCGCCTGCTCCCGCGTCTGCCCCGAAGTCGCCATCATGTTCCCCAAATACAGCAGCGGACCCATCAACGGAGAACCTGTTAGCGACAGCGACGTCAAACGCGAAAAAATGAAGGTCGACATCTCCGCCCTCCTCGGCGGCGACCTCTACGCCCGCCTCCGCGAGCGCAGCGACGAAGCCAAAACCCGCTTCTCCAAAGAACGCGACGCCAGCAAAGCCCTCGCCGAACGCAAAAAATGCCTCACCAAATTAATGGCCGAAGGCATGATCCCCGCCGACGTCCTCGCCAGCCTCCCCAGCCCCGAAGAAATCCAGCGCCGCGCCACCGCCGCCGCCGCCAAGGCCGAAGCCGCCCTCGCCGCCGCTCCTTCTCCCCAGCCATAAGCCCCCTCGGCCACCCCAAAGCCCGCCAAACCTAACGCTTTTCCCACAAGCTAGTCCAGGCGCTCCACCGACACCGCCACCTTCATGGTCCGCGTCCCCGCGCCCATATAACTCCCTTTCACCGGCGCCGCATCCTCATAGTCCCGCCCCACCGCCAGAGTAATATACCGCTCATCCACCCCCTGCCGATTCGTCGGATCCAAGCCCACCCACCCCCGGTTCGGCACGTACACTTCCACCCAAGCATGCGATTCATGCGCCCCCCGCAAGTGGCCCCGCTTCTCATCATAGAGATAGCCACTCACATACCGCGCCGGTATTCCCAGCGATCGACACATCGCCAGCAATAAATGCGCGAAATCCTGACAAACCCCCACCCGGCCCACAAAAAAATCCTCGCTCGTCGTCTCCACCGTCGTCACCCCCGCCTGGTAGCGGCAGTTGTCGTACACAAAGTGATTCAACCCCTGCGCCGTCCGGAAAATGTCGTCGCACTCATCCCGCACATCCAGCGCCGCCTTCCACAACTGCGGATTGAACCGCACATAGCGGCTGTGCCCCACATACAGCCCCCCCTCCTCCGACTCCCGGTATTGCCCCAACGCCACAAAGGAACAAGGCACCACCTCCTCCTCCCCGCGCCGCACCGTCGTCACCGTCGACTGCGCCTCAATCACCAAGCGCTGATGCGATTCCTCAATCTCAAAATGGTGCACCCCATTGTGATGAAAATCATGATACTGCTTCAAGCGAGTGCTCGGCAACACCTTGAGCATGAAAAACCCACACGCCTGCCAAGGCGTCGCCGGAGGCCGTAGCCGAATCTCATTCGAATTACTCCGCACCGCGCTGGTGTAGAGGTATTCCGTGCGGTGTTGGATGCGCAGCTTCATAGGGACCCCGCAGGGACAATGTTCCTTAGTTTCTTGATGGCGATTGTTATTGCTGCTGCTGCTGCTGCTGAAGCTCCACCCAGCGGCGCTGCTGGCTATCCACCGATGGAAGGAAGATCACACTCTGCTGGTCCTGCGGCAACAGCACATAAGTCTCATGGATCCGCTGCCCCAACTCATTCAACACACTCTGCAAATCATCGGTGTATTCCTGCAGCCCCTGCTCCAACACCTCCTCGCTGCTCCCAAAATTCAGCCGCGCCAATAATCGCCCCGCCAGCCGCTCCGCCGAATTCCCATAGCTCCCCAGCACCGTCCCCGAAATCGCATGCAAATGCGCATCCATCTGCCGCACGCAATACCGCACCGACCGCGGAAAATCTGTCGAAAACATCAACAAGTCGATCACTCCCTCCGCCCCCGGCTCCCCGCCCACCTCCGCCCGATACGTGTTGATCGCACTCGCCGATCGCAAAATCGAGGTCCACTGAAAAGAATCCAACGCTTTGCCCGTCGGCGCCGCATGCACCCGAATGTCCAGAAAACGACTCGTCTTGTCCGCCCGCTCTAAGTGCTTCCCCAGTTGAATAAACTGCCACCCCTCAGTGCGCGCCAAAGTCGCATCCGTAATCCCATGGAACAGCAGCGACCCGCTGATGATCCGATCATACACGCTCTGCGGCGACATCTGAAACAGCCGCAGCGTCCCCGCCTCCGCAATGAACAAATACAAGTCATTCAATTCCGTCCACATCTCGTCCGAGATCTGATCCCGCACCGTCCGCGCATTCTCCCGCGCCTGCCGCAAGCACATCGTGATCGCATCCGGATTCCGCTCGTCCAAGGTCATGAAATACCCCACGTCCGCCACCGTCCCCTGCGGATAAAGTTGCCCAAACTGATCCTCCATCGCCGTCGCCACCAGCACCGGATCCCAATAGTCATTCAAACTCCGGCTCCCCATGGTCTCCCCATCCAACAGCAACTCATTGCTGGCCTGCAGCAAACGCGCCAAATTCTCCGCCCGCTCCATAAAGCGGGCCATCCAGTATAAGTTGTCAGCAACGCGAGATAACATTCGTTAATATAGTGAAAATCTTAGTGTCGGCCCCCCCGGCCAACGCGGCCCGGCCCCGCCATTCAACTCGGGTGCAGCACCCAGGTGTCTTTGCTGCCCCCACCCTGCGAGGAATTGACCACGATGGAACCCTTTTTCAAAGCCACCCGCGTCAGCCCACCCGGAAGAATATGAGTCCGCTCCCCACTCAACACAAAAGGCCGCAAATCCACATGCCGCCCCTCCACGCTGCCCTCCGTCAGCGTCGGATGCCGACTAAAATAAACCACCGGCTGCGCAATGTAATTCCGCGGATTCGCCAGGATCAAGCCCCGAAAGGTCTCAATCTCCGCCCGACTCGCCCGCGGCCCAATCAACATCCCATATCCGCCACTCTCATTGGCCGCCTTCACCACCAACTCCGACAAGTGATCCAAAATGTAGCCCCGGTCCTTCTCATCCCACGCCAAATACGTCGGCACCTGCTGCAAAATCGGATCCTGATCCAGATAGTATTTAATCATCTTGTCGACATAGGCATATGTCACTTTGTCATCCGCTACCCCCGTCCCAATCGCATTCGCCAAGGCCACATTCCCCGCCCGCACCGCACTGACCAAGCCCGGTACCCCCAGCATGGAATCCGCCCGAAAAACCTTGGGATCAAGAAAATCGTCGTCCAAGCGCCGGTAGATCACATCCACCTGCTGCAGCCCCCGCGTCGTCCGCATATAAACATGCGCCCCCACCACAATGAGATCCTTCCCCTCCACAATCTCAATCCCCATCTGCCGCGCCAAAAAACTGTGCTCAAAATAAGCACTATTGTAGTGCCCCGGCGTCAGCAACACACACACCGGATCCATCTTGCCGTGCGGCGCAATATACTGCAACGTCCCCAACAAATCCGCCGCATAGCTGTCCACGCTGCGCACCCCCGCGCTCCCAAACAAATGCGGAAACACCCGCTTCATCGCCATCCGGTTCTCCAACACATACGACACCCCCGAAGGACAGCGCCCATTGTCCTCTAACACCAAATACGACCCATCCCGGTCCCGAATCAAATCCGTCCCGCAAATGTGAATATAAATGTCCCGCGGCACATCCACATCCTTAAACTCCGGCCGGTAGTGCGCCGCGCTCAACACCACTTCCTCCGGGATCACCTTGTCCTTCAGGATCTTCTGCTCGTGGTATACATCGTAGAGAAATAAATTCAGCGCCGTAATCCGCTGCACTAACCCATCCTCCACCACCTGCCACTCCTCCGCCGGAATGATCCGCGGAATCGGATCAAACGGAAACACCCGCTCCGTCCCCTGCTGGTCCCCATACACCGTAAAAGTAATCCCCTGCTTCAAAAACAAGGTCTCCAAATTGCGGATCTTTTGATCCAATTCCGCCTTGGATAAGGTGTCAAGCCGCTCCCGCATCAATTGATAATGCGGCCGCACCTCGCCATTGCCGGCAAACATCTCATCGAAGAGATCCTCGGTATCGTAGTGGTCAAGTAGCACCCCTCACTCAAAAGCAGTACCTATGCCAACTGCTTGTAAGTTTTTGACGCCGCACTCAACCCAGCGCCGCCGCCGCCACCGCCGTCTCCGGATTAAACCTCTTTCCCCGCAACTCCGCCTTGGTGTTGCCAATCAACTCCCCGCGGAATTTCGCCACAAAACTCTCCGTCGGCCACGAACAGGCCTCCCCAAACGCACAAATCGTCTTGCCATCAATTTGATAGGCCACACTCTCCAGCGTGTCCACATCCTCCGGCGTCGCTTGCCCCGCCGCAATCCGGTCACTCAATTTCTTCATCCACAAACTCCCCTCCCGGCACGGCGTGCACTGCCCACAAGACTCGTGAGCATAAAAGGTATTCAAGTTGTTCAGCACCCAAGCCATGCTCCGGCTATCATCCATCACGATCACCCCGCCCGACCCCGCCATCGACCCGCACTGCGCAATGGTGTCAAAATCCATCGGGATGTCCCACACCGTCAGCTCCCGCACCGACCCATCCGGCTGCTTGAGCTTGAAAACCTCATCCGCGCGCAACACCTTCGCCGAAGACCCACCCGGAATGATCGCCTTGAGCGAGCGCCCCGGCTTGAGGCCCCCGCACAGCTCGTTGATCACCTCGCCCATGGTGATCTTGCCCACCTGCACCTCGTAGTAGCCCGGCTTCTGCACGTCCCCGCTCACGCAAAGAATCCGCGTCCCATTGTTCCGCGGCGTCCCCAACTTGGCATACTCCGCCCCGCCCAACTCCAAAATGTGCTTCACATGGCACAAGCTCTCCACATTGTTCACAATCGTCGGACACATATACAGCCCCAGCGCCGCCGGAAAATACGGCGGCTTAATCCGCGGATAAGGCCGCTTTCCCTCCAGGGACTCAATCAACCCCGTCTCCTCCCCGCAAATATAGGCCCCCGCTCCCCGGTGCACATAAATCTCCAAGTCAAACCCGCTCCCGCAAATCCCCTTCCCCAAAAATCCCTTGCCGCGCGCCTCCGCGATGGCCTTCTCCAAAATCTGCGCCGCCTCCGGAAACTCCTCCCGGATATAAATATAGGCCAAGTGCGCCCCCACCGCAAAACAGGAAATCGCCATCCCCTCCACCAACTGGTGCGGGTCTTGGTGCATGATGTAGCGGTCCTTAAACGTCCCCGGCTCCGACTCATCCGCATTGCAAATCAAATACACCGGCTTGGTGTTCGTCGGCGGAATAAACGTCCACTTCACCCCCGTGGGAAATCCCGCACCGCCCCGCCCGCGCAAACCGCTCACCTTCACCTCCTCCGTGATCGCCCGCGGCTCCATCGTCAAGGCCTTGCGCAACTGCGCATACCCCCCCTCCTCCAGATACCGCTCGATCGAGGGATTCCACCCCACCCGATCCACATTGCGGAAAATCATGCGGTGCTCGCGTGGATGCGGTTCTTTGCCGGGCTTGTATTGAATGGCCATGTGATCGAAAAAAGGTAAAAAAACAGCGCCAAAGGGTTCCTTCCGTCCGACCCCTCCAGTAGCTCCGAAGTTCCGTTTCCCTGCCCCCGCAGCAAGGCGAATTTGTGAAAAATTTCACAAGCTCCCCCCGGGGGGCCCCCCCCACCCTTCTAACTGTGGATGTACTGCTGCAGATAGTCCCAAAACCACGCCCCCTTCTCCTGATGGTGCCGCAGCACCAGACCCCCAAAAAAGGCCGCCGGCAGCACCAAGGCAAACACCACCATCGCAAAACACCCCCCCTCCTCCGCATGGCTGCTGCGCCGCGCCGTGGTCGATACCGGCCGCTGCACCGCCGCCGGCGCCAGCACCACCGGCGTCGGCCGCGCCGCCACCGCCGGAACCCCCTGCTCATAAATCCGCGTCGGCTGCTCCTCCACCGGTGCCCGGCGAACCCCCACCTCCGACTCATACTCCGCCCGCACATCCCCAAAAAGCAACACATCCCCCGACCCCAACTCCCGCGTGTGCACCGCGCGGCCATTCACCTGCGTCCGATTCGTCGACTCCAAATCCGTCACCGTAAAATCCCCCGTCTCGTTGACCTGCAACACCGCGTGGTAACTCGAGGCCGCCCCTGGAGGAAGCACGATATCGTTGTCCGCAGCCCGGCCAATCTTAAAGGTCGCGCCGTTCAACCCATACTTGGCAGAACTTCCGTCGGGCAAATGAATGATGATTTTGGGCATCGCAGCAAGAAGATAAAAAACCGGTACTCCCCAGCCTATACCCGCCCCCGCGCCGTCCGACAAGAGCCGGTTTCATCCCATCCCCCCCCCATC
>CALQKQ020000165.1 GCA_943331195.2 Akkermansia muciniphila
CAGAGGCTTGACCCAGGCTTCCGCCGTGAAGGCGGTCTCCGGATTCAAAGCCGCGTTGTAGGGCACAAACATTTTTTGCCCGTCCGCCGCCAGGGTGGAAATTGCGGTATCGCTGCTTCCCGCCAAGGCCCCGGCCACTTCAAAGACCGCCGAGGTCACGGGGCTGAAATTCGCCGCACTGCCCACGCTGCCCGCGTTCACCGCGATGGTGTCGGCCCGGCCAATCACCCCTGCTCCGGTGGCGTTTTCCACCAGGCTGGAGAATCCAGCGTGCACTCCGCCCACCGTCAACTTGGTGCCGTCATCCCCACTGAAGCCGATCAGGTAATTGCCCGCCTCTGGAATGTGCAAGGTCCCCGTCATGCGCATGGCATACTGGTTGTCGTCGCTGTCGGTGTTCCTCGGCCAAGGCGAGTCTCCCGCCTGGCGCCCGGAACCACCGCTTTGCGGATCAATGAAGTTGATCACCGGCCACAGCGAGGTCGCCGCCGCCGCGTCTTCCAACACTGCCGCATCCACCGCCGCATCCGCCCCAAACAGATTCTTCTGGATCAAAGCCCCAGGCGTGGTGCTCAACACCGTCCAATCGCCCACCATGGAAGGATAAGGAATCGGCGTCGCGCGATCTGAGGTCACTCCCAGCAAGGTCCAGGTGTCCGTATCCGCATTGTTCGGGAAGAACCCCGTCGCCACGCTGACTTCGTAGAAGAAGCCGCCGCCGCCTTCCCAGGTGGCGTATTCCAACTTGTAGACGCCCGGCGTCAAGTGCACCACCCCGCGGGTGTCGGCATCCCCCGTTCCCGCAGGGAAGAACATCAGGTTTTGCTGCTCCTGCGCCACCGATCCTGGGCCGCCCGTGGCCACAAACTTCGGATGCGGGCCGCTCGCCGACTTGATGCGGAACAGGAAGCCGTCATCGCAGTGGATGTTGAAGGTATAATCTCCTTCGGTGGCAATCGTGATCGCGGTGTGCGCCGTGGTCACCACGTGGTCGTCGCCCCGCGCCACCCCGCCGTTCGTGGAGGTAGACAGCGCATTCCCCGGGAAGGGAAGGTCGCCCACCACCACCCCGCCACTGTTCCCGTTCGACTCAGGATCGCGGAAGTTGAGGAAGGTTTCCTGGGTGTCAATCACCGTGTCCGGGGAGAGGGCCGGCGTGCGGTCGACATCCGCGCCCGCCAAGAAGTCCAAGGCCGAAGTCAAGTCCTCCGCCCCATTCAGGCCCTGATTGAGGTAGGTGCGCACGCCCCAAGTGCTGCTCGTGCCCAGAGGCCCCGGCAACACCACCGGCCAAGTCCGACCCGCCACCAAGGGCAGCACCGGTGTGCTCAAAGTGGATTGATAGACCAAGTTAGCCCCGTTGGTGTCCTTGCCGATCACGTTGAACGTGTAGCTCTGATTGGCCAGCCAAGCGACCGGCTGCACCAGCGTGGTCACCCCGCCAACCTTGCTCGCCCGGAGCGCCCCCATCGCCGGAAGCGTCGAGGAAATGTAATTCCAGTTCGCCACCCCGCCAGTGCTCTCCTTGGTGAAGGCCCCGTTGCCGCCCGTGAAGTTCTGGTCCAACACCGTGGCCGATCCCGCCTTCAGCGTCACCCCAGCGATTTCCCAGTCAATCCCCGTGGGCGAATACCCTTCATCCCACGCTCCCAGGAAGCGAACTTGCACCGTGTCCCCCGCTCCAGCTCCCGTGATGCTGGCAATGGAAGTAATCAACGTGCCATCGCCAAAACCAGCAGAAGGCCCATTGAAACCAAACGCGCCGTTCAGCACTCCCGTCCCGATGATCGGTCCACCTTCATAGTAACCATTCTGGCTAAAGGCAGTGCTGTCCACCGTGGTGAATTCCCCCCCATTCACGCTCACCTGAATGACCCCGCCATCGTAGGCGTTTCCAGGCGTGAAGTCCCCTTCAAAGTTATAGCGGTGCTTCACCGTCAGCTCAATCGGATTGCCATTCGGAATCGTCAGCAGCGACGAAGTGATCGACCCGTTCTGCGGTCCGTCCCCCCCAGCCACCTGCCAGCCGGGCCGGATGCCTTCCATGCTGACGCTGAAGGAGGCCGGATTGGCCACGCTGCCCGTGCCGTTGTCTTCCACCGTGAATGTCACTTCCGTGGTGGAATTGATCCTCGACCCCGACAAATACGCCGTCGGCCGGAACGCGGGCAACTCCGCATTATACTGCGCCAAAATCTCCGCATCGCTCAGCAAAACATCGTGCACCCGCACCTTGGCAATGCTCAGCCCAGAGTTAAAGCCGCCCGGATTCCCGCTGCCGTCGTTTTGCGCCCCCAGCACGATCGGAAAGCCGTCGTGGGTGTTGAGGTTGCCGTTGAACTCAGAATTCGTCATCACCCCATCGACATACACCCGAGAAGTCCCCGCGCCGCTCACGCCGCCGCCATCATACGTGTACACCAAGTGGTGCCACACCCCCGCCGCCGGAGCCGCAATGCTGCCCCACCCGACATCCGGACCGCCACCCCACTGGCCCAACGCCCCGTAGGCCGCGTTGCTCCCAAAATTGCACGAGTAATTCGTGCCGTCCCCACCCCCGCGGTGACCCCAGGCCACCAAGGACTCTTCATCCGCAATGCTCGGGTTGTACGCCCAAACTTCCACCGAACGCGTCGGGTTCACCCCCGCAACGCTCGAAGGCGCCACCGGACCCACATAATAATCAGCCCCGCCCGCGAGCGACACCGCCTTGATGCCCGCCACCGTCTTCACGGCTGGGGTCCCCGTGGCCACAAAGGGATCCCCCAAAGTGCCCGTGTTGGCCCAGGTGCTCAGCGCACCTAAAGGCAGAGAAGTAGCGTCAAGTTTGACCAGAACATCAGCGTGCGCCGCGAAGGCCAAGCTAGAAAAGGCCAAGATCAGCCCCGGAGTAGTTGGGTTTTTGGACAGTTTTTTCATACGGAATAATTTATTAAAAAACGTGCGCCGCTTGTAAAGCCCCTTTTTACCAGAGCTAAACCTAAGCGCCGCCTAAGGACATCCACTAGTATTCCCCAGCCTTCCGCAGGATCGCTCCTTGGTACCGACGGGGAATACCCAAGGTAAAACAGCAGATTTTAGGCCAAATCCTGCCTCCACCCGCCACCTTCACGTCCCCCGGGTGTTGCCGAACAGCTCAATGTGCAGGCGGTGGCAAAACCGATAGCCTTGCGCCTTGCACACCTCCACCAGCCACCCCGTCCGGCCCCGCAATTCCTCCATACTCCGCCCCTCCGGCATCAGCAAAATCCGGTCCGGCGGCACCGGATGCCCCAACTCCGCCACCAGCGCCATCGCCTCCGCCAAGTCCTCCTCCCCACTGATGACAAATTTAATCTGGGTTTCCCCCGCCCCCGCGATCCACGAGCGCAGCGCTGCCACATTCCGCCGCGTCTCCTCGTGCCGCGCGATCCACCCCTCCCCAATCTCCCCCGGCAGCGGCGTCGCATTGCTCAGCTTGGGACTTAAACTCGCCAAATCGCAGCCCGCCTCGCCTAACTCAATCGTCCCGGCCGTCTCCACCGTCAAATGATAGCCCCCCTCCCGAATCCCCGCCATCAACTGGCGCACCTCCCGCGCCACCATCGGCTCCCCCCCCGTCAGCACCACATGCCGCGCCTGCGGCCACTCCGCCAGCTTCTCCACAATCGCCTCCACCGCCATCTCCCGCCCCTCCGGCTTCCACGAAGCATACGGCGTATCGCACCAGCGACACCGCAAATTGCACCCCGACGTCCGGATGAACACACTCGGCACTCCCGTCAAAAGCCCCTCGCCTTGCACCGAATAAAACAGTTCAGAAATCAGCATGCGCTCAAAAGAAAAAAAGCCCCCCCCGCCCTAACCCGCGCCAGGAGCGCTCGGCAACGGCGGCACCATCACATAGTCCGTCGGATCCACCACCCCAGCAAGCAAGAACGCCTCCCGCCGCTCCACGCAGGTCCCGCACGTCCCACAGTGCCGCTCCCCCCCCTTGTAGCACGACCACGTCTGCCGAAAATCCACCCCCAATTCCGCCCCGCGCCGCGCAATCCCCGCCTTGCTCAAGTGAATAAACGGCCGCAACAGCGCCAACTCCGCATACGTCCCCAACCGAATCGCCTCCCCCATGGCCTCCATGAAAGCCTCCCGGCAATCCGGATAAATCGCGTGGTCCCCACTGTGGCTCGCGATCACCAAGCCCTCCGCCCCCTCGCTCTCGGCAAATCCCGCCGCAATCCCTAACAAAATTCCGTTGCGGAACGGCACCACCGTCCGCTTCATGTTTTCCTCCTCATAGTGCCCGTCCGGGATGTCCCCCCCGCTTTGCAGCAAGTCCGACGCAAAATGCTCATTCACAAACGGCAGCGCCATCCGCACATGCCGCACCCCCAACTGCCCCGCTTGCCACGCCGCCATCGGCAACTCCCGCCCATTGTGCTTCGACCCATAATCAAACGACAACGCCGAACTCACCGCGTGCTCCCGCACCGCCTCGTGCAGCGCCGTCACGCTATCCATGCCCCCAGAAAGAAGAACGCACACTTTCATAACTTAGCCCCGAGCCCTACAGCCCAAACGGATTTTCCACCACCCCCGCCGGCACGCTCGCCTGCGCCGTCAACCGGATCCCCCCGCGCGCCGAAAAATCCCCCCGCACAATCATCTGCCGCGGCGCACAGGCCGCACTCAATTCATCCAGCACCCGATTCACCACGTCCTCATTGAACGCCGCCGTATTCCGCCACGACGCCAAATAATACTTCAGCGACTTCGTCTCCAAACACCGCTCGTCCGGAATATAACAAATGCGCAACCGACACGTGTCCGGCTGCCCCGTCACCGGACACAGCGAACTGAATTCCGCATAGTCCAAGTGAATCCAAAACGGCCGCCCCACCGCACGGTTCGCAAAACACTCCAAGCGCGCCTCCCGAGGATCCGTCGGCAGCGGGGCTTGCGAGCCCAATAGGGTTACAGGGGCAATTTTTTCCATAGTCTCCTCCCACCTGTAACCAGCCCCGCCCTCCCCGCAATCCCACAAAACCGCGCGCGGGTTCGCCTTGATTGTCCCCAGCGAGACTGATTGGATGACCCCACTTATGGCTACCCTCGCAGTACTCGGCACCCTCGATTCCAAAGGTCTAGAACACGCCTTCGTCGCCGACGCCATCCGCGCCCTCGGCCACGATGCCCTCCTCATCGACGTCGGCTGCCTCGCCGACCCCCAGGTCGAACCCGACATCACCCGCTTCGACATCCTCCCCACCCTCGCCTCCCTCCCCCTCGACCGCGGCCTCCGCGTCGCCGCCATGGCCGAGGCCGCCCCTCCCTTCCTCGCCCGCCTCGCCGCCGCCGGCCGCATCCAGGGCGTCATCTCCCTCGGCGGCGGCGGCGGCACCGCCATCGCCACCGCCGCCATGCGCGCCCTCCCCCTCGGCTTTCCCAAACTCATGGTCTCCACCCTCGCCAGTGGCAACACCGCCCCCTACGTCGGCGTCAAAGACATCCTCATGATGCCCTCCATCGTCGACGTCGCCGGCCTCAACCGCATCTCCCGCAAACTCTTCACCCAAGCCGCCGGAGCCCTCTGCGGCATGGTCCAAGCCGCCCCACCCCCCTCCTCCGACGCCAAACCCCTCATCGTCGCCAGCATGTTCGGCAACACCACCGCCTGCGTCACCGAAGCCCAACGCCTCCTCGAAGCCGCCGGCTACGAAGTCCTCATCTTCGCCGCCACCGGCCAAGGCGGTAAAACCATGGAATCCCTCATCGAAAGCGGCCTCGTCTCCGCCGTCCTCGACATCACCACCACCGAATGGGCCGACCAACTCGTCGGCGGCGTCCTCGCCGCCGGCCCCCACCGCCTCGAAGCCACCGGCCTCGCCCACATCCCCTCCATCGTCGCCCCTGGCTGCCTCGACATGGTCAACTTCGGCACCCCCGAAAGCGTCCCCGCCGCCTTCTCCCACCGCCTCTTCTACCACCACAACCCCCAGGTCACCCTCATGCGCACCTCCCCCGAGGAAAACGCCGCCCTCGGCAAAATCCTCGCCGACAAAATCAACGCCTACCCCGCCCCCGTCACCGTCCTCCTCCCCCTCGGCGGCATCAGCGTCATCAGCGCCCCCGGCGGCCCCTTCCACGACCCCGCCGCCGACGCCGCCCTCTTCTCCGCCCTCCGCTCCTCCCTCCGCCCCGAAATCCCCGTCCGCGAATTCCCCGGCAACATCAACGACCCCGGCTTCGCCGCCGCCTGCACCGCCGCCCTCCTCGACAATATCGCCGCCGCCGCCCCCTCGCCTTAGCCCTCCACCAAAACCAGCCTCCCAGGGAAGCGCGGGAAAATCCTCCTTTCGATCGGGCCGCGCTGCCGTATCTTCTCCGCAGATCCCCCCCCCCACTTTCCCCCCATGAAATGCGACGTCTGCGACGCCAAACCCGCCTCTGTCTTCCTCACCCAAATCGTCAAGGGTGAAATGCAGAAAATCAATTTGTGCGAGGACTGCGCCAAAGAAAAAGGCGTCACCGACCCCACCGGCTTCCAACTCGCCGACATGCTCCTCGGCTTCGGCCAAGGCTCCAAAGTCGAGTCCCAACCTAAAGAAAAAGCCTGCCCCGCCTGCGGCATGACCCAAAGCACCTTCCGCAAAACCGGCCGCCTCGGCTGCGCCGCCTGCTACAACGTCTTCGGCGATGGCCTCGACGGCCTCCTCAAAGCCATGCACAAAGGCACCCGCCACATCGGCAAAGTCCCCGCCCACCTCAGCCGCCGCCTCGCCGAAGCCACCCACCTCGCCGAACTCCGCTCCGCCCTCGACGCCGCCGTCTCCACCGAAGCCTTCGAAGAAGCCGCTCGCCTCAAAAACCAAATCGCCGCCCTCGAACACCCCGCTTCTCAGATCCCCTAATCGCTCCCCCCAGGCTCCCCCCCCAACCCCAGGCCCCTCCCAGCCATGATGAAGTTCTCCACCCTGCTGCGCCGTCCCCCCGAATGGATGGAGCACGACGGCCCCTCCCGCGACATCGTCCTCACCAGCCGCATCCGCCTCGCCCGCAACCTCGACGGCCCCGCCTTCCCCGGCTGGGCCCGCAAAGAAGACCGCTGCGCCATCATGCGCGAACTCCAACCCCGCCTCGAAAACCTCAGCGGCATGAAAGACTGCTTCTCCGAAGACCTCGGAAACCTCGACCCCATTCGCAAACAAGTCCTCGTCGAAAAACACCTCATCTCCCGCGAACAAGCCGCCAAATCCGCCGGCAGCGCCGCCGTCATCAACCGCGATCAGTCCCTCTCCATCATGATCAACGAAGAAGACCACCTCCGCATGCAAAGCATCCGCTCCGGCCTCGACCTCTTCGCCGCTCACGCCACCCTCGATAAACTCGACTCCGAACTCGAAGAACACGTCCGCTTCGCCTGGGACCAACGCTTCGGCTACCTCACCGCCTGCCCCACCAACCTCGGCACCGGCATGCGCGCCAGCGCCATGCTCCACCTCCCCGCCCTCGTCCTCAGCGAACAAGTCAATCAAGTCATCCAAGCCGTCAATAAAATCGGCCTCGCCGTCCGCGGCCTCTACGGAGAAGGCACCGAAGCCCTCGCCAACCTCTTCCAAGTCTCCAACCAACACACCCTCGGCGAAAAAGAAGCCGAAATTCTCGCCCGCCTCGAAAAAGTCATCCTCCAAATCATCACCC
>CALQKQ020000166.1 GCA_943331195.2 Akkermansia muciniphila
CCTCCTACAAAGTCGACCTCGTCGACGCCATCGCTAAACTCCCCGACGCCAGCGAGGTCTCCCTGGTCATGCAGCGCACCACTGTGGAAATCTAATCCACCCCGCCTCCTAGCTAGCCTCTTTTGCCATGAGCGAATTCCATCCCAACCGTCAGGGTGCCGTCAAAACTAAGCTCGGCCTCACCCGCCGACGCCTCCTCGAATCCTGGCCCCTCCTCGTTTGGGTCGGCATCGCCCTCCTCGCCTCCTGGGGCTACACCCGCGGCCGCGTCTTCTCCCGCATGAACGGAGCCGTCGACGTCTACCAAGAAAATATTTCCCCCATCGAAGAAGGCCGCGTCACCAAAATCCTCGTCAAACGCGGCGACTTCGTCTCCCCCAACCAAGTCATCGCCAGCATGGACGCCAGCCTCTACGAGCGCGAACTCCTCGGCATGCTCCGCGGCGTCGCCGCCAACCGCTACGAGGAAATCTCCCGCCTGGAACGCCAACAACTCGACCTCGAAGCCGAACTCCGCAAACTCGAGATCACCGACGCCGGCGACAAGGCCCGCCTCACCGAACTCATCGCCGCCCGCGAACGCCTCCTCAAATCCAGCGGCGTCGGCAACCCCGCCGCTTCCAAAATCCTCGGCCTCGGCCCCCTCGCCGCTCTCGCCACGGACAAAATCGACAACCTCAACGCCGATATCGCCGAACTCCAAGGCAGCCAGGCCGCCGCCGCCCAAAGCATCGGCGAAGTCAAAAATTCCCTCGCCAAACTCACCGCCCAAATCTCCCGCACCCGCACCCAGGCCCTCGCCACCGCCAGCGCCAAAGCCTCCACCCTCAGCGAAGAAATCCTCGCCGGCCTTCAGCCCGACGAACAAAAGGAAGTCAACGAACTCCTCAGCCAAATCGAACTCTGCTCCCTCCGCTCCACCCGCGGCGGCACCGTCGACCGCCTCGAAAAAGAAGAAGGCGAATTCGTCGCCAAAGGCGAAGCCGTCATGCGCGTCGTCGCCGAACCCGACCAAATCGTCGCCTTCCTCCCCCAAGACCAAACCTCCCAACTCCACGTCGGCGACTCCGTCTGGATCACCCCAGCCCTCGACCGCGCCCACGTCTTCGAATCCACCGTCACCGCCATCTCCCCCCGCATCAACAACCTCGCCGACGCCACTAGCCCCCTCCCCAACCGCCGCCTCTATGGCCGCGACGTCCTCTGCAGCTTCCCCAAAGCCGCCCTCCCCCCCTCCCCAGGCCAACCAGGCCTCCTCGTCCCCGGCCAAACCGTCACCGTCCACACCAGCAGGCCCGGCGACATCCCCCTCATGAACCGGATCTTCCACAACGATGACTCCAATTAACCGCCTCCCCGCCGCCCTCCTCCTCTTCGCCTCCCACTCCCTCGCCCTCGCCGCCCCTCCCTCCCCCCAAAAAGCCCGCCCCTCCGCCACCGGCAAAAAAGAATCCGGTATGGCCTCCATCTATCACGACCGCCGCA
The DNA here is from genome assembly GCA_943331195.2 of Akkermansia muciniphila. GTDB lineage: Bacteria > Verrucomicrobiota > Verrucomicrobiia > Verrucomicrobiales > V1-33 > CAIZWU01. The sequence goes on from CALQKQ020000166.1 coordinate 1,486, forward strand.
CCGCCAGCGGCGAAGCCTTCCTCCCCCACCGCCTCACCGCCGCCCACCGCTCCCTCCCCTTCGGCGCCCTCGTCCGCGTCACCTCCCCACGCACCGGCCGCAGCGCCATCGTCCGCATCAACGACCGCGGCCCCTTCGTCAAAGGTCGCATCATCGACCTCAGCCCCGCCGCCGCCGCCAGCATCGGCCTCACCAAACAAATGGGCCTCACCCGCGTCGAAGTCCTCCACCTCCCCCCCGCCGCCTCGCGCAGCTAGCCGCTCCCCGCCCCATGTCCGCTTCCGCCCCTCCCCTCCTGGGTGCCATCGAAGCCGGCGGCACCAAGTGCGTCCTCGCCCTCGGCACCAGCCCTCACGACCTCCGCGATACCACCCGCCTCCCCACCACCTCCCCCGCCGAAACCCTCCCCGCCATCATCGCCTGGTTCCAGGACGCCCAGCGCCGCCACGGCCCCCTCGCCGCCCTCGGCGTCGGCACCTTCGGCCCCGCCGGAGTCCACCCCTCCCGCCCCGACTTCGGCTCCATCACCACCACCCCCAAACCAGGCTGGGCCCACTGCGACTTCCTCACCCCCCTCCGCAAGGCCTTTCCCATCCCCCTCGGCTTCGACACCGATGTCAACGCCGCCGCCCTCGGCGAATACACCTGGGGTGCCGGCCAAGGCTGCGACTCCCTCGTCTACCTCACTGTCGGCACCGGCATCGGCGGCGGCGCCCTCCTCCACGGCCGCCCCCTCCACGGCCTCCTCCACCCAGAAATCGGCCACCTCCGCATCCCCGTCCCCCCCGACGGCTTCCCAGGAGTCTGTCCCTGGCACGGCAACTGCCTCGAGGGCCTCGCCAGCGGCCCCGCCCTCGCCGCCCGCTGGGGCCAACCCGCCGAATCCCTCCCCCCCGATCACCCCGCCTGGGAAGCCGAAGCCGCCCACCTCGCCGCCGCCGCCCTCAACCTCCGCCTCACCCTCTCCCCTCATCGCCTCATCCTCGGCGGCGGCGTCCTCCAAAACGACCACCTCCTCCCCAAAGTCCGCCAACACCTCGCCGCCCTCCTCAACGGCTACCTCGTCCACCCCCTCCTCGACCCCTCCCTAGCCTCCTGGCTCGTCCCCCCCGGCCTCGGTACCCACTCCGGCATCGCCGGCGCCCTCGCCCTCGCCGCCCAAGCCCTCGCCGACCGCCCCGCCCCCCCGCCCTAAGCCCCCGCTCCCGCGCCACCCCAAACACCTCGGCCCCCAATTCGCAAATTACCTGGAAAAATGCGCTTGCCGCCATTTCGCTGAGCATCGGCCCCATGCCGTGCCCCAGCCCCAAAGGGGCAGCGCATACCAGCCCAGGGCAACGCCCTGGGTAAGCCAAGTCCCCCGATCCCCGCGTTCTGAAGGAACGCCGCATCCCGACGCGCGGCCGGAACTCGCAAATTACCTGGAAAAATGCGCTTATCATCCCTCTGCCCTAAAGAGGCACCGCCTCAACAAGCATGCGGGCTGCCCCCCTGCGCTCGGGCCTCAGGTTGACAAGCCATCTGCCTGCTCAGACCTTGGCCCTTTCCCCGCCCCCATGAAGTCCCTCCCCCTCCCCCTCCTCCTCGCCGGCGCCGCCCTCCTCGCCTCCTCCCCTGCCCTCCTCGCCGCCGATCCCGCTCCCGCAGCTCCCCCCTCCCCCGAGGCCGCCGCCCCAGGCGAACCCACCGCCGACCAAATCGTCCAACTCGTCCACCTCAGCCGCGCCCTCAAAAAAAGCGAACTCCGCGGCACCCTCACCAAAGACGACCGCGAAGTCCCCTTCTCCGTCCGCATGGAAGCCGACCTCATCCGCTTCTCCTTCGAAAATCCTAAGCAAATCATTAACCTCAATATCAAACAAAAAGGCGCCGAATTAACCGAAGTCCTCGCCGGCTCCAACAAACCCGTTCCCGCCAAACGCTACGGCGAAGGCATCCGCAGCACCGACCTCAGCTACGACGATATCTCTTTCCGCTACCTCTACTGGCCCAAAAAAATCAAACAGCCCAAGGAGGAAACCGTCAAAACCCGCAAATGCTACGTCGTCGACCTCTACGCCCCCCAACAAGTCGGCGACTACGGCGTCGTCCGCATCTACGTCGACAAAGAAAGCGGCGGCCTCATGCGCATGCAAGCCTATGACTGGCAAGGCCGCATGATCAAAGTCTGCTCCGTCACCTCCGGCATGAAAGTCGACGGCGCCACCGTCCTCAAATCCATGGACGTCCACCGCTACGACCCCGCCACCCAAAAAATCATCGGCGAAACCACCTTCGAACTCAAAAAACCCGACTAATCCCTCGCCCCCGCCTTGGCCTCATCCAAGCGCCCCGCCGCATAGGCCCCAAACACCTGCGCGATCGCATCGCGCACCTCCCGAAAAACCGCCAACTGCTCCGCCTCGCTCCCCTCCACATGCGCCGGATCAGGAAAGGGAAAATGATGCCGACTCACCTGCCCCGGAAACACCGGACACACCTGGTCCGCCTTCCCGCACACCGTAATCACCGTCTCCACCCCCTCCCCCAAAAAATCCTCCAAGGGCTTGGAAAAATGCCCCGACAAATCAATCCCCAGCTCCGCCATCACCCGGATCGCCAGCGGATGCACAAATCCAGTCGGTCGCGAACCCGCGCTCGCCACCCGATACCCCGGCCCCAGCGCCCGCCGCAACAGGCCCTCCGCCAGATGCGAACGACAGCTGTTCCCCGTGCAAAGAACTAAAAGAAGCGGTGCTTTTTTCATTAGTTAGTATAAGTTAGTCGAAAATAGATCGTTTCTCGCGACCCCGCCCTCAGTCGCACCCTCCCGGCCCACAACACGGCCCCGGTGCCGCAAAGGCCGAACGAAACATCCCCGCCACCGGACTCTGCGGCAAACACAATTCCTTCGCCAAGCAATCCGTGTGCTTGCTCGCCAAGCGGAAAACCAGCCCCCCATCCTCCACTTCCACCCCCGTGACCGGATACTGCGAAATCAAGCCCTGCTCATACTCAATTTCCACCGGCACCTCTCCCGAAGGCAACAGCCCCGCCCCCTTCTCCAAAATGCCCAGCAACTTCCCCGCCTGGATCCGGTGCTCCTCATCCGGCCCCACCCACGCCTGCAATTGACAAGTCACCACCTGCCGCCGCGTCCCCCCGCAATCAATGAAATCCTTCGTCACCTGCCCCACCTCCGTAATGTGAAACGATACCGGCACCGCCCCGCCACCCGGCAGCCGCAAACGCAAGAATCGCCCCGGATCGCCCGCCAACACCGCTTTCAGTTCATTTAGGTTCATATCGGTCATTGAGTTCACAGTTTTGCCGCCAAAGTTTCCGCGCCCACCTCCGCGCAGCCCGCCGCCCCACCCCGCCCCACCACCGGCGCCGCCTCCACATGCCGCCACAGCGCCCGCAAGAGCGGACGCGCCTCCGCCGCGATCCCATAATACATCCACCGCCCCCGCCGCTCCCCCACCACCACGCCCGCCGCCCGCAACACCTGCAAATGCGTCGACAAGGTGCTCTGCGGCAACCCCAAACCCGCACCCAACTCGCACACACAGCGCGACCCCTCCGCCAACCCCCCCACAATCCCCCATCGACTCGGCTCCGCCAAGGCCTGGAGTACTTGCAGATCTCGCTTCATGTTGGGAACAATACATCGGTCAAACCCGATATGTCAAGCGCTTTCACCCCCTCCCGCGCCTCCCCTTTTCCTCGTTGCGCCAGGCCGCAAGTTATGTCAGGATCCCCCCATGAGTTGGCCCGCGCCCTGGACCCACCTGGCCGCCGCCGCCCAGCGCTGGGCCCGCCAACTCCGCGAGCCCCTCTTCCTCCTCGCCGCCTCCGCCGCCTGCGGCATCCTCCTCGCCGACCACTGGCCCGCCGCCCTCCCCTGGCTCGCCGCCGCCCTCCTCAGCGCCGCCGCCGCCGCCGCGCGCCGCCACCCCTTCTGGATCCACGCCGCCACCTGCTGCTGCTTCGCCCTAGCCCACACCCTGCAACTCCAAGACCCCCTCCGCCTCCGCACCGCCCAAACCCTCCCCCCAGGCGGTAGCCTCCCCGCCCAACTCTGCGGCCTCGTCCTCGATGCCCCCGTTCCCAGCCTCTCCGGCGACTCCTGGCAATTCCCCCTCCGCGTCGAATCCCTCGCCGCCAACGGCCTCCCCTGGCCCGCCTCCCGCGCCCTCCTCCACGTCCGCCTCTCCCGCGCCCCCTCCCCTCCCTCCTACGGCGACCGCCTCGCCCTCGACGGCCTCCTCCACCGCCCCGAACCCCTCCGCAATCCCGGCGAATTCGACTTCGACGCCTTCCTCCAACGCCAAAACATCGCCGCCGAATTCACCGCCGCCGCCTCCCCCACCACCTTCCAAACCCTCGCCCGAAACCAGGGCAACCCCCTCATCGCCGCCGCCCTCCACGCCCGCGACTGGATCGCCGCCACCGTTACCCGCGACCTCGAAGACTCCCCCGATATCGCCGCCACCGTCCGCACCATGGTCCTCGGCACCCGCGAAAAAACCCCCGACGACATCACCGACGCCTTCCGCGCCAGCGGCACCATGCACATCTTCTCCGTCAGCGGTCTCCATGTCGCACTCTTCGCCGCCCTCCTCTGGTTCACCCTCAGCCGCACCCCCCTGCCCCGCAGCGCCATCGTCGCCCTCAGCCTCGCCATCATGTTCTTCTACGTCTTCATCACCGGCCTCCGCCCCAGCGCCTGGCGCGCCGCCCTCATGGTCGGCCTCCTCCTCCTCGCCCCCCTCGCCAACCGCGAAACCAACCTCTTCAACAGCCTCGGCGCCGCCGCCCTCCTCCTCCTCGGCTGGCAATCCCAACAACTCTTCCAACCCGGCTTCGTCCTCTCCTTCGGCGTCCTCCTCGCCATCGCCCTCTTCCAAAAACCCCTCGAACACCTCGCCAGCGCCGCCCTCGGCTCCTGGAACGCCCCCGACCCCTTCCTCCCCGAGGAACTCCGCAGCCCCTCCCAATCCGCTTGGTATTGGCTGCGGGAAAAACTCTGCCTCTCCCTCGGCGTCTCCACCGCCAGCACCCTCGGCTCCATGCCCCTCATGATCGGCTACTTCAACCTCATCACCCCCGTCGGCATCCTCGCCAACCTCATCCTCGTCACCCTCTCCCTCTGGATTCTCGTCATCGCCTGCCTCAGCCTCGTCTCCGCCGCCCTCGGCCTCACCCCCCTACTCCTCCTCTGGAACAACGCCAACTGGGCCCTCGCCTGGGCCTCCATCGCCACCGCCAAGGGCTTCGCCGCCCTCCCCCTCGGCCACCTCCGCGTCGACCCCGCCAGACTCTGGCGCGGCCATCCCTGCGAACTCACCCTCCTCGACCTCGACCGCGGCGCCGCCGCCGCTCACCTCGATACCCCCACCGGCCACCATTGGCTCATCGACTGCGGCGGCCTCAAACACTGGAACCGCACCCTCCGCCCCCACCTCGAACGCACCCCCATCAACACCTTAGACGGCCTCATCCTCACCCACCAAGACGCCGACCACCGCAGCGCCCTCGCTCCCCTCACCTCCCTCTTCCCCCCTCAAACCCTCTACGCCTCCTCCTCCGAAAAACGCCCCCTCGGCTCCAGCCTCCACGCCGGCCAATCCCTCCAGCTCGAGCCAGACCTGCAACTCGAAGTGCTCTGGCCTCCCCCGCGCGCCGCCCCCGCCCTCGCCGACGACCGCGCCCTCGTCCTCCGCCTCACCCACCGCCACTTCCGCATCCTCCTCACCAGCGACTCCGGCTTCCTCACCGAAAAATCCCTCCTCGCCTCCGACGCCAACCTCCGCGCCGACGTCCTCGTCATGGGCCGCCACAGCGCCGACTTCTCCGGACTGCCCGAATTCCTCCGCGCCGTCCAACCCCGCGCCCTCGTCTTTTCCAATCACCCCTTTCCCGCCGCCGAACGCGCCCCCACCGCCTGGATCCAAAAAGTCGCCGACCTCGGCATCACCCCCTTCGACCAATCCCGCTGCGGCGCCGTCCAACTCCGCATCGACCGCGACGGCCTCCGCCTCCAAGGCTTCCTCCGCGACTCCCCCTCCCTCCTCCTCCCCTCCGCCCTTGCCAACCCCCTTCCCAACCCGATCACCTCTTCCCCATGAACCGACACTCCTTCCTTCGCCTCGCCGCCCCCGCCCTCGCCAGCGCCTTCCTCCCCTCC
>CALQKQ020000167.1 GCA_943331195.2 Akkermansia muciniphila
CTCGCCCGCCAAGACCAACGCATCGATAAACGCCTCGAAAAACGCCAGATCCGCACCGAAGCCGCCGACCAACGCTACAACAAATCCTGGGACGCCGCCATGGGCCGCAGCCCCTCCGGCTGGTAACCTTCCCCGCTTCAGCCCAGCTCCGCCAGCAGCGGCCACTCCTCCGGCCGGTGGAAATCCGGGCGCTCCCCACCCAGCGGTGCCAAGCTAAAAAAGCGCCGCCCCTCTGGCCCCACCGTGATCGCGGCAAAGTTCGCCCGGACTCCCTCTGGCGCCTCCAGCTCCAGAATTTGTCGGCCTATCCAATGCCGCTCCGTCCACCGCACCTCACAAGCCAACACCGCCTCCCGCGCCCGCAGCACCTCCCGCGCCACCCGCGGAGCCCCAAATTCCCCACTCCACCAAGCCCCGCCCGGCGCTAGGTGAAATTCCCCATAACCCTCCCCGCCCGGCTCCGCCAAAAAACACTCCGCCACCTCCTGCTTCCACAGCCCCTCCACCCATCCCGGCCCCGCGAACCAATCCCGCGCCGCCATCGGCCGCGGCGCCCTCACCTCCCACACCAAGCGCCCCCCCGCCCACAGCCAGCGCACCGCCGGAGCCTCCCCCAGCGGAGCCCCATCGCCCCGCCACCGCTGCCCGAGCGCCAGCCAGCGCCGATCCTCCAGGCGCCCCGCCTCACTCACGGCCTGCCTCCACGGACCCGCCCGCCTCCGGCCGCACCGGGCCGCGCCGCCGCTGCGCCTTCACCTTCGCCACCACCAGCAGGCAAACCACCGGGATCGTCACGATCATCACCCCCAGCACTACCAAAAGCACCTTCCTCAGGGATTCCGCCTCCCCCGCCGAGGGCATTTCCAGGTTCATGCCCCAGCCTCGCTTTCAGGTGCCTCCGGCCCTGCCTCCTCCTCCAAAGGAAGCACCTCAATGGACTCTTCCAAGACCGCGCTCGCATCCTCCGGGTCCGCAATCACCCGCGCGATGTCCTGCAATTTCTCATCGCCCCGCAAGGAGATCAACTTGACGCCCATGGTGTTGCGCCCCGCTTCCCGAATCTGCGACACCGGAATGCGCACACTCTGACCCGTCGTCGTCATCAGCATGATCTCATCCGCCTCATGCACCACCAGCGCCCCCACCAACTTGCCCGTCTTGTCCGTGGTCTTCATGGTGATGATCCCCTTACCCCCGCGCGCCGTAATCCGATATTCCTCAAAAGAACTGCGCTTGCCAATGCCGTTCTCGCTCACCACTAGCAAGGTCCCCGCCTCATCCACAATCGAGAGACTAACCACATAGTCGTCCTTCTTCAGCTTGATGCCGCGCACCCCGGTGGCCTGGCGCCCCATGTCGCGCAGCCCCCCTTTCTCCCGTCCACCTTCCGCCGCATGGTCATCCGCGCCTTCCGCGCCTTCTTCCACGTCCACTTCCGCCGCGCCCTCGCCTTCCTCTTCCTCCTCAGCGGCGGCACCTTCGCCCACCACTTCGGCGTACTCCTTAAAGCGCGTGCTCATGCCCCCGTGGGTCACGAGCACAATCTCATTGCGCCCCTCCGTCAGCGCACAGCCAATCAAATCGTCGCCCTCGCGGATCTTGATCGCAATAATGCCATCCTTGCGAATGTTGCGGAATTCTCCCAGATTGCTCCGCTTCACCACCCCCAGACGGGTCGCGAAAATCACATACTTCTCCGGATCCCACGTCGCATCCTTGTCCGACTCGCCCTGCGTCGGTATCCGCAACACCGACGCCACCTTCTCCTCCGGACGCAAGTTGAGCAAATTCTTGATGCTGCGCCCCTTCGCCGTCCGCGATCCCTCCGGAATCTGATAGACCCGCTCCGCATAGACCCGACCGCTATTCGTAAAGAACATCAGCCAATCGTGCGCACTCGCCGTGAAGAGATGCTCCACAAAGTCGCCCACCTCCGCCTCGTCCACTCCGCTGGCCTTCGCCGTCTCCATCCCCCGCAGACCCTTGCCCCCGCGCCGCTGACTGCGGAATTCCGCCGAAAGCGTCCGCTTAATATACCCGCGGTGCGATATGGTGATGATCATCCCCTCGTTGGCGATCAAATCCACCAAGCTAATCTCGCCCTCCTCCGCCGCAAAATCCGTCATCCGCGGCGTAGCATACTTCGCCTTAATCGTCTGCAACTCCTCCTTGATGATCGTCAACACCCGCGACTCCCGCGCAATGATGTCCATCAAATCCGCAATCTCCGCCATCACATTGTCATACTCCGCCTTGATCTTGTCCCGCTCCAAGCTCGTCAACTTGTAGAGCTGCAATTCCACAATCGCCTTAACCTGCCGATCAGAAAATTGATAGCGATCTCCCTGGATGTGCGGCTGGCCCCGAATCACCACCCCCACCGCCAAGGCCGCTTCCGCCGTGAACGGATAAGCCTTGATCGCCGCTTCCGCCGCGTCCCGGTTGGCGCTCTGCCGGATGATCTTGATGAAGTCGTCAATCTTGGATGTCGCTAGGAGCAAGGCCTCCAAAATCTCCGCCCGCGCCTCCGCCTTGCGCAGCAAAAACCGCGTGCGGCGCAGCACCACCTCGCGCCGGTGCTCAATATAGCACGCAATCGCATCCTTGATGTTCAGCAACCGCGGCTTGCGGTTGTCGATCGCCAACATGTTCACGCTGAAGGAAGACTCCAACGCGGTGTGCTTATACAAATTGTTAATCACCACCTGCGGCCGCGCGTCCCGCTTCAACTCCAACACAATCCGCGTCCGCTCGTCGCACTCATCCCGCAACCCACTGATTTCCGGAATGATCTTCTCCGTCACTAACTCCGCAATCCGTTTGATCAACACCGCCCGATTCACAATATACGGGATCTCCGTAATCACGATCTGCTCCTTGCCCTTCTCGTCCAACTCAATGTCCACGCGGCCCCGCACCTTGATCGAGCCGCGCCCCGTGTGCATGTAGGCGTTGATCCCCGCTTGCCCAAAAATCGTGCAGCCCGTCGGAAAGTCCGGCCCCTTGATGTGCTGCATCAACTCCCGCACCGTGATGTCCGGAGCATCAATCTGCGCGCAAATCCCATCCACCACTTCCCCCAAATTGTGCGGCGCCATGTTCGTCGCCATCCCCACCGCAATCCCCGTCCCCCCATTCACAATCAAATTCGGAAACGCCGAGGGAAACACCGTCGGCTCCATCAAGCGCTCATCGTAGTTAGGGACAAAATCCACCGTGTCCTTGTCCATGTCCTCCATCAACAGCCCCCCCAGATGCGTCAGCCGCGCCTCCGTATACCGCATCGCCGCCGGCGGGTCTCCATCCACCGAACCAAAATTCCCCTGCCCATCCACCAAGGTCTCCCGGATCCCCCAGTGCTGCGCCATGTTCACCAGCGTCGGATAAATCACCGCCTCGCCGTGCGGATGGTAGTTCCCCGAAGTGTCACCGCAAATCTTGGCGCACTTGATGTGCTTCTTCCCCGCATACAGCCCCAAATTGTCCATCGCATACAAAATCCGCCGCTGCGATGGCTTCAGCCCATCCCGCACGTCCGGAAGCGCCCGGCTAATAATGACAGACATGGAGTAGTCCAAAAAGGACTTGGCCATTTCATCGGCGACATTGACCGGCTCAACGCCGCGGTGCTCGGGTTCGCTCACAGGAATAGAAAAAGTGGGGGTTGGGCTGCCCCGCAGGCGTCCCGGCGGGAATCCTCATCCTAGAGGGCACCGCCCTTGGCGCAAGCCAGATTCCCCAGCCCCCCGCAAATCAACCCCGCCTCCTCTCCCCCACCCCTACAGCACCCGCCGCAGCAAGGTGTCGTGGTTCTCCCGCGGATCCGCCTCCGGATAATCCAGGGTGTAATGCAGCCCCCGACTCTCATGCCGCTGGCTCGCACTATCCACAATCAGCGCCGCCACCTCCGCCAAATTGCGCAATTCCAAAAGCTCACTCGTAATCTTGAAGTTCCAATAAAAATCCTGCACCTCCCGCTGCAAATTGCGCAGCCGCGTCGCCGCCCGCTGCAGCCGCTTCCCCGTCCGCACAATGCTCACATAATCCCACATCAGCCGCCGAATCTCATCCCAGTTGTGATAGATCACCACTAACTCATCCACATCCGTGACATCCCCCGGCTTCCACGCCGGTATCTTGCACTCCTCCAAAACCTCCTGCCCCAGCGGACTCCGCCGCAAGATGTCCCCCGCCGCCCGCCGCGCCACCACCGCCGCCTCCAATAAACTATTGCTCGCCAAGCGGTTCGCCCCGTGCAGCCCCGTGCACCCCACCTCCCCCACCGCATACAATCCCCGCAAACTCGTGGCCCCATTCACATCCGTCCGAATCCCCCCACATTGATAGTGCGCCGCCGGCACCACCGGAATCCGATCCCGCGCCATGTCGATCCCCGCCTCCATCAACGTCCCATAAATGTTCGGAAAGCGCTCCTCAAGAAACTCCCGCGACTTGCTCGTAATGTCCAAATACACGCAGGGATGCCCCGTCTTCTTGATCTCCCGGTCAATCGCCCGCGCCACAATGTCCCGCGGCGCTAGCGATTTCCTAGCATCGTATTTCTGCATAAACTCCTCCCCGTCCGCCCCCACCAAAACCCCGCCCTCCCCCCGGATCGCCTCCGTAATCAAAAAACTCTTGATCGTCGGATGATACAAACACGTCGGATGAAATTGGACGAACTCCATGTTCGCCAAGGTCGCCCCCGCCCGCCACGCCATCGCCACCCCGTCGCCCGTGGCGATCTTCGGATTCGTCGTATATAAATACACCCGCCCACAACCCCCCGTCGCTAACACCACCCGGTCGCTCCGAAACGTCTCCACCTCCCCCGTGGCCTCGTCCAACACATACAACCCCAAACAGCGATCCCCCGTCGCCATCCCCAACCGCGCCGTCGTTATCAAATCCACCGCAAAATGATTCTCATAAAACACAATCCCCGGCGTCCGCCGACACGCCGCTAACAAACGCGTCGCAATCTCCTTCCCCGTGGTGTCCCCATGGTGCAAAATCCGCCGCCGCGTGTGCCCCCCCTCCCGCCCCAGGTCGATCTCCGACACCCCATTCTCCATGTGGCTGTCAAACTGCACCCCCAGCGCAATCAATTCCTCAATGCACCCCGGCCCCTCCCCCACAATGGTCCGCACCACCTCCTCCTGGCACAGCCCCGCCCCCGCATCCAAGGTGTCCGCCACGTGCAATTCCACAGAATCGTCCGCCCCCATCACCGTGGCGATGCCCCCCTGCGCCCAAGCCGTGTTCGAAGCCTCCGCGCCCCGCTTGGTCACGATCGCCACCGACCCGTGCACCGCCGCCCGCAGCGCAAAACTCAATCCAGCAATGCCGCTGCCAATTACAAGAAAGTCGTGGGTTTTCATCAAAAAGATAGCCCCCCCATACCCCGGGGGGCTCCGCTTGCAAAGACGGATTGCGCCGCCCCTCCTTCCCGCGCTATGACAACCAGTGATGCCCCACGCGACCGCTTTTTGCCCCGCTAACCTATCGCTCATCTTTGAAACCTACCCCGCCTCGCCTCCTCACGGAAGGGGCTCCCTCGGCGTCGGCATCACCCTCGACGCCGGCGTCACCGCCCGCGTCTCCCTCGCCCCTCCCGGCCAAGCCTCCCTCATTCTCGTCGAGGGGAAACCCTGGGATTTTCCCACCGTCCGCTCCGTCCTCGCCGCCTTGAGCCCCCTCCCTCTCCTCGTCGAAATCACCGCCGCCTTCCCCTTCGGCTGCGGCTTCGGCATGAGCGGCGCCAGTGCCCTCGCCACCGCCCTCGCCGCCAACCAAGCCCTCCACCTCAACCTCTCCCGCCACGCCCTCGGCCTCATCGCCCACCAAGCCGAAGTCGCCCACGCCACCGGCCTCGGCGACGTCGGCGGACAATGCCACGGCGGCATCATGATCAAAACCCTCCGCCACCAGCCCCTCGCCGTCGCCCCTCTCCCCATCCCCCCCCAGACCCTCCACTACCGCGTCCACGGCCCCATCCTCACCAGCGCCGTCATCAATAGCCCCGAAAAACTCCACCTCATCAACGCCGCCGGCCACACCGCCCTCGCCGACCTCGCCGCCGCCACCTCCCCCCTCACCCTCGCCAGCCTCTTCGCCACCTCCCTCACCTTCGCCCGCGACTCCGGCCTCCTCCAAAGCCCCGCCGTCGCCGCCGACATCGCCGCCGCCCACGCCGCCGGCCACGCCGCCACCATGATCATGCTCGGCGAAGCCACCATCAGCACCGGCCCCTTCCCCGGCAGCCGCCCCGCCCACATTTCCTACGGCGGGGCCGCCCTCCTCCCCACCGCCTAACCCCTCAGCCCGCCGCCGCCAGCCATCCCCCTTGCCGAAGGACCGGCCACGGCCAAGCTTCCCCTGCTGCCTGCGGAACCGCCCCTCTCTCCTCCTCCCCCATGTCCCCCTCGCCCGGATCCCCCGCCCCCCCGCCCTCCGGCTCCTTTGTGGCCCCCAGCCCAGAAGAACTCTCCGCCATGCTCCCCGCCTACGAGGTCCAACGCCTCGTCGCCACCGGCGGCATGGGCGCCGTCTACGCCGGCCTCCAAAAAGCCCTCGATCGCCCCGTCGCCATCAAAATCCTCCCCCCAGCCACCGCCCGCGACGGCGAATCCATCCAGCGCGTCCGCACCGAGGCCAAGGCCATGGCCCGCCTCACCCATCCCCACATCCCCGTCGTCTACGACTTCGACGTCTCCTCCGGCTACTGCTACCTCGTCATGGAACTCGTCAACGGTTCCACCGTCCACCAACTCATCTCCCGCCGCGAACTCACCCCCGCCCTCACCCTCAAACTCCTCGCCCAAGTCTGCGACGCCCTCCACTTCGCTCACCAAAACGGCGTCGTCCACGGCGATATCAAACCCGCTAACCTCCTCGTCACCCAAGACGGTAGACTCAAACTCGCCGACTTCGGCCTCGCCCAACTCCGCGACGCCTCCTCCCGCGCCGCCGCCTCCCCCACCCCCATGGGAACCCCAGAATACGCCGCCCCAGAACTCTGGCAACCCGGCGTCGTCCTCGACCACCGCGCCGACCTCTATTCCCTCGGCTGCGTCTTCTTCGAAATGCTCACCGGCGCCCCCCCCCAAGGCCACTTCACCCTCCCCGCCGCCGCCCTCCACCTCGACCCCCGCGTCGATGCCGTCATCAGCCGCTGCATGCAGCCCGATCCCGCCCAGCGCTTCCAATCCGCCGCCGAACTCCAACAAGCCCTCGCCGCCATCCGCCTCTCCCCTGTAGGCAACCCCTCCCCTAACGCCACCGCCAGACCCACCGCCCATCCCACCGTCCGCTCCCTCCGCCACCCCCCGCGGCGCATCCCCGTCTCTTCCTCTCACAAAAAAGCCTCCTCCTCTCCCCTCCTCTGGCTCCTCCCCATCGCCCTCGTCGCCGCCATCATCGCCCTCCTCTTCAAAGGCAAACAAGCCTTCGACCCCCCTCCCCAGCCCCTCCCCTCCACCGCCAAACCCACCCGCTCCTCCTAGCGGAAATACCTCCTCCCTCCCATGCCCGCCCGCCTCCTCCTCGCCGCCCTCCTCAGCGCCCTCGCCCTCCTCCCCGCTCCCGCCCAG
>CALQKQ020000168.1 GCA_943331195.2 Akkermansia muciniphila
AGCCCGCTCCCGAGCCCGCTCCCGAGCCCGCTCCCGAGCCCGCTCCCGAAATCGCTCTCGAAATCGCTCTTGAGCCCGCCCCCGAGCCCGCTCCTGAGCCCGCTCCGGAACCTGCTCCTGAAGTCGCTCTCGAAAACGCCCCTGAGCCCGCTTCCGAAACCGCGCCCACCTAACCTCATGCCCCTGCTGGAAGTCACCGACCTCTCCATCGCCTTCCGCTCCCCCCGCGGCGCCCTCAGCCCCGCCGTCCAGTCCCTCAGCTTCACCCTCGAGCGCGGGCAGGCCCTCGCCATGGTCGGTGAAAGCGGCAGCGGCAAAAGCGTTAGCGCCCTGGCTCTAGCTCGGCTCCTCCCCGAGCCCCCCGCCCTCGTCAGCGGTTCCGTCAAACTCGACGGCACCGAAGTCCTCACCCTCCAGGGCGCCGCCCTCCGCGCCCTGCGCGGCCGCCGCATCGCCTACATCTTCCAAGAACCCTCCAGCGCCCTCAACCCCGTCTTCACCATCCGCAGCCAACTGCGCGAAATCCTCGCCACCCACCGGCCCGACGTCACCGACCCCGAAGCCGAGTGCCTCCACTGGCTCACCGAAGTCGGCATCGCCGACCCCGCCCGCCGCCTCGACGATTACCCCCACCAACTCAGCGGCGGCATGCAGCAGCGCGTCATGATCGCCATGGCCCTCGCCGGTCGACCCGACCTCCTCGTCGCCGACGAACCCACCACCGCCCTCGACGTCACCATCCAAAAACAAGTCATCGAACTCCTCGCCGCCCTAAAGCAAAAATACGGCATGGCCGTTCTCATCATCACGCACAACTTCGGGATCATCCGCGGCCTAGCCGATAGCGTCGCCGTGATGTATCGCGGCCAACTCGTCGAAACCGGCCCCACCGACCAGGTCCTCCGCAACCCCCAGCACCCCTACACCAGGGCCCTGATCGACTGCATCCCCCGCCTCGGCCAAAAGCGCCATCGCCTCGCCACCATCGCCCAAACCTAACCTAAGGCCTAAGGCCGCCCGAGGCCCTGCTCCGGCACTCCCCGCGCGCCCCCCCGATGGTTCCGAAAAAGTCCGGAAAGCTTCTTGGGCTAGTTCAAGCCCCTAGCCCCGCCCAGCTTGTCCTGCGCGGCCAGCCATGCCAAGGCCCTAGGGTGTTTCCCCCAGGCCATCAACATTGGCTTCGCGTAACAGATCGCTTCCTCCTTGCTGCCCAGCGTAAACCGACTCGGCATATTTTTGGGGACTTTGCGCTGTCCCCTCAAAATCGCTTCCAAATGCGCATTCTGCTGCCGCGCCGCCGCCAACGCCACCGCCGCCCCCGCCTCATCCTCAGCAAGCACTCGCTCCAAGACCTCCCCCCACGCAAAGACCACGCTCCATTGCCGGTCGTCCGGAAACTGCGCCAACAGTTTTCTCGCCTCCTCCAGCCGATGCAGGGCCAGCAAACCCGGCAGCAGCAAATAGCGTACCCCCTGGTTGTCCCCCTTGTTCAAAGAAAGCATCTCCTCATACTCGCGCAGCGACTCCTCCAAGAAGCCCCCCTCGGCCAAGGCCTGCGCCAACAGCTCCTTCGCCCGCATGAACGACCGCGTCGGGAAATGACCCCAAAAATGGGGCACATACTCGCGAAAAGCCTCCTCCCCCAGCCGCCGCGCAGCGATCCCCACAATGTCCCGCAACTTGTCGATCCGTGCCTGCTCGCCCATCGCGCTGGACTCTAACTTCATAAGCAAAGCGTCCACGTTTTCCCCGTCCAACTCCAGCGCCCGATCCAACAGACGCTTTTGGCTCGCCAAGGACCGGGCCTCCATGGCCTCATAAACCAATTCCTCCGCCTCATCCTCCGCGCTACTCCCCTGACTAGGAGTTAGCTCCCCCATGAACCGATCCATCATGGCTCTCAATTCCATCGCGCTAGGCATGCCAATGGGGTCAACGGGCTTAGCAGACTTAGCAGACTTAGCAGACTTAGCAGACTCAGCAGGCTCTGCGGGCTCAGCGGGTTTGCGGGGCTTAGGCATGGCGTGAAAAATAAAAGGGTCGACTCCGGATCCCCCACTCCTCCCCGGGGTGTCCCAGGCGTCGTTTAAATTGAGCCGATCGAGGTGTTGTGTCCTTTAGCAGAGCCTGCCCTCCCGTGCAAGGATCAAGCAGCACCGTTAGAATTCATCGCCTGCCGACTCTTTTAAACCCCGCTTCTGCCCCCAACCCTCCGCTGGCCATCGCGCCATCCACCCCTCGCCAACCATTTTACAAATAACTTACCCTCCAGGCCGCTTTTTGATGGCATCTTGAAAGAAGGATCCTCTCCCGCCATCGCGCCACCGCCAACTCCCCTCCCCATGAACGCCGCCGTTTCCACCTCGCCCGCCGCCCCCTCACTCACCCCCTCCGCTTCGCCCTGGCCACGCCGCGCCGCCGCCCTGCTGCTCGCCATCGCCTGGGCCACCCCAGCCTCCGCCGCCCTCGTTCCCGGTAGCGAGCCCAAAGCCTTTCCCCCCAACCCCGCCCAGCACCAAGCCGCCATCCGCCGCGAAGCCGCTGATG
Organism: Akkermansia muciniphila; assembly: GCA_943331195.2. GTDB lineage: Bacteria > Verrucomicrobiota > Verrucomicrobiia > Verrucomicrobiales > V1-33 > CAIZWU01. Next base: position 2,548 of record CALQKQ020000168.1, read on the forward strand.
CCCAGCAATCCGCCCTCATCGCCGCCGCCGAGGCCGCCCCGCCCTCCCCTGACAAACGTCCTCCCACCGACCCTCCCAGCCAAACCCCCGTCGACCCCAAAACCTGGTGGTACAAAGAAGCCCTCGGCCTCCGCATCCCCTTCGCCCTCACCAGTCAGGCCCTCGCCTATTACCAAGACGTCATCCAAACATACGCCCAGCAAACCTTCAAACGCTACACCCAACCATCCAGCCGCCTCGACTACCACGCCAGCGTCACCGCCCACCCCTCCTTCTCCCTCGAAGGCAAAACCTATCAAAACGTCAAGGTCGTCACCCTCGACCTCAGCTTCACCGAAAACTTCGCCGCCACCTCCACCGAAGGCCTCCACTTCGTCAAACAGCGCCTCGTCATCTTCGACGCCGCAGGCAAAATCCTCCACATCTCCGGCGACGGCCCCACCGAAGTGCCCATCCTCGCCATCTGATCGCCAGGCCGCACCCCCCCTCTCCCGGCCCGGCCCGGCCCCGCCTCCAGCCTACTTCCGCGCCCGCGCCCTCATAAAACGCTTCCCCTGCCCCCCCATGGGCACCGTGTCCCGATAAGTGACCCGCTCCAGCCCCCCAGGCAGCGGCTCCGCCGCGCCCACTGCCACCGCCTCCTCCCGCCACACCGCCGCCTCCAGATCCCCACTGCACTCCACCGCATAGCGGAGGTCAATCGCCTGCGCCGGCCTCGTGAAACTCAAGGTCAAAAAGGAATCAGCCCCCACCTGCTGCGACCCGCCCACCACCTGCACCCGAGAAGCCGCCGAAGTCGGCACGCTGCCAAACGCATATTCCTCAAAATTCCGCCAGCCATCATGATCAGGATCCGCCTCCGGTGCCGCAGGCAAATCCGGTGCCAGCGCCGTAGGCAGTTCCGCCGCACTAAAATAATCGTAGCGCCAGCCCTCAAACACCACCGCCGCCACCCCGTCCCCCGCGCCAGGACTTCCGTTAGGCTGACTGCTCAGCTGCCAACTCCCCGGCTTGCCAAAATCCCCGTAAGCCGGCATCGGCTGCCGCACCACCAAACTCCGGCTCTGCCCCACGGGCACCGGATACCAGTCGTCGTCATAACTAAATTCCAAAACCGGCTCGCCAAAGGTGTCTAATAACCTCAGCTTTTCCCCACCATTGTCCAGGGACCCCTGGAATTCCCCCGCGATGCGGTGGCTCTCGCCATAGCGAATCTGAAAAGCCGCCTGACTCGCCACCACCAAACAGCGCTCCCCCGGATTGAGCGCAAAGGGTGCCGGAAACGTAAACTCCACTCCCTCCTCAAAATACGCCTTCCCTAGCTCTAAGGTATTAGGCCCATCGTTGACCAATTCCATAAACTCAAAATCCCCACTCACCAAGCCCGGCAGCACCGCCAACTCCGCCGCCGTCGCCGCCGCCGGACGGAAATGCAACTCGCTGATCCTCAATGCCTCCTGGCTCGCCGTGGGCGTTCCACTATAGCTGATTGACTGCACCAAAGTATACCCTGCCCTCGCATCCAGCGCATCATTCGGCCGACTCAACGTGATCACCCCCCCGCGCGCCGAAAGCTGGTGCTCATAGGGGCCCGCCACTTGCCGATATTGACTCGCCATCGGACTGCTGCTGCGCGTCCGAATCCCCTGCGGCCGATTCGCCACCACCAGTTGATTCACATACGCCGCATTCGCCGTCTGAGTCGTTTTCGTCCCCAGCGCCGGAATCACCGTGCCCCCCTGGAACGTCATCGCAATATCCCCCCCAAGCTGCCACCCCGAAAGATCCACCGCATAAAGATTTGGATTGCGCAGCACAAAATACTCCTGGTTCTGGTAAACCCCCGTGGTCGGCGCCGGAGTCACCTGCTCAATCACCAAGTCTGGTGCCAAGGGCTGGCCGCCCGGAAAGGTCTGGCTCGCCAAGGTAATCCCATTGAGCCCGGGACTCGTCGGTGCCGGCGAACCATAAAACAACGCCCGCCGCCCCGGCAAAAAGGGCAGCAAGGTGGTCGTCCCATCGTCATAAGCAGGCCCTCCCGGATTCGGCGGAATGGGATTGGCCGTAGTGATGCGCGCCGCCTGCACCCGCGCCGTATTGTATGCCATCCGGCTATCCGTGTAGGGAATTTTGTTGGAAGATCCATCCATCCAAAAACCCCAGGCCTTAGCCTCCAAATCGGCGTCGTCCGTCCCCGCCGCCGTGTTGTTGGGATCAGGGTCAATCTGCGCAATCAAAGCATTGATATGTTGCGCCATGGGACCGTTCGCCTCCGTGGCGGAAACAAAAAACTGATCCGCTAGGCTGCGCAGGCGCCGCACAAACATACTATTCAACTCCGGAGTCGCATAAGCCATCTCAATCAGGCGATTGGTCACCCCAATCTGCAAGGCCGCCTGGCTGTGCATGTCGTCATCAAAATAGTTCTGCGCCCCCGTCCACGTGTGGCCCTGACTTAAATCCTGATCCCAGGGCAGGATGCTCCACTCCAACGTCCCATTGCTGTCCCGGAACATGTAGAAATTCTTGTGTCCGAAATCGCGATTCAAAATCAGCGAATGCGTCGCCAAACAGTTGATCAGCGCCGCCACATTGACGTTGTCATAAAGATAGCGCAGCCGCGCCGTCAAACTCTGGCTCGGCGCCAAACCATTGATCAGCGCATTCAGATCCGCCGTGTTCGTGTCGTCCGGATTTTTCTTTTCCGCACCCGGACTCGACGCCGCATCCAAAGAATTATACATCTTATAAAGCGTCCCCGCCGGATCCAACCCCTCCCGCTCCAGCCACGCCGAATTGGCATTCTCCACTAAGTCGTAGATGCCCTTAAAAACATTGTTCTGCTGCACTCGCACTGGCGTGTCGTAGTGCGAGGCCAAATGCCCAGACTTCTCCCAAACCCACCACGCCGTGGGATTGCGCACCTTGGACTTGTCCGCATAATTCCCCAGCAAATTGAGACCCGACGTCTCCGGGGTCCCGTCCTTCCACAAAAAGCGGTTGTCCTTAGCAAAACTCAAATCGTGGCTCTTCTTGGGAAACCCTGCCGACGACTGGCCGTGCAAGTTGGCTAGGACGTTGTCGTAAAAGCGCGGCTTGGGCGGCACATAGCCCATCGGCGGCTGGTCTTTCGGCAAGGGTTGCCAAAAAAAGGATCCCCGCGTCCCACTGTCAGTCCCGCTGTTGTCCGCCCCATTGATGAACCAATAAAGCACCGGCAGGCCCGGATTCCCCACCAGCGCCGGAAGCGCCATGGTCCCATAATATTGCTCCGCTTCAATCGTCGGCGAAACCGTCGGCAGCGTCCCCGGCGGTGCCGTCGCCGAAAAACCCAAATACGGCGGATCATATGCATAAATCGGCGTCGCATTGTTGTCCTTGGCCACAATCCGCCAGCGGATCATTTCCCCAGGCAGCAAACTAGCCGTAGGCACGCTGCCCGTATACACCCCGTCTCCTCCCACCGCGTCGCCCAAGGTCCCATCGTCTACCATGACCACGGTATTTTCCGCCGCATACATCCGCCGCCACCGCAGCGTCACCGGTGCCACCTCCGCGAGCGGACGCAGCGTCGTCCCCACCGCCGCCGTAATCAGCAGCGGCGCACTGTTGACTCCCCCCACCGGCTGCGCCGGACGATCCGTGGTTTGACTAATGAACGGGCCCACCGCCACTTTTACCCCCGAATTCACCGCCCCGCGCGTCGCGCTCGTCAGATAGCCGTTTTCATAGCCCGTCCGCACATCCACCTCCACCTGCGTGCGCAACAAAACGTTCGTGCGATCCACCGGCGGCGTGCCGCTCACCTCCGTGGCCGCCGTATTGAGCAACGCCACGGCGAGCAAGTTGCTACCAGGCAACAGCAAGGCCCCCCCATTCGCCGGGACCACCGCCACCGCCGTCAGCGCCAACGAATCCACCCGCTCCCCCGTGGCCGCAGAGTTCCACGCCAAAGGCGTCGGCACCCCACTCGACCCCACCAACGTCCCATTCAAAAAACACGCATAGCCATCGTCAAATTTAGTCTTCACCCGCAGCGCCGTCACCGGATCACTCGCCGCATAGTCAAACCGATAGCGAATGAAACAAGCAGGCGTCACCCCCTTCATCATCGCCGATAGATCCCCCCCGGGGCCAATCAAATCCTCAAAGGGACTGCCAAATCCAAACCCCACCGTACCCTCCTGCCAAGCGCTGTCATCCAGCGCCAACGCGCTATTCCACCCCGCAAACCGCGCCGCAAAATCCGCCTCGCTCAGCGGCGCCAGCGCCCGCCCCCGACTCCCCTCCGGCAACAAAACCCGCGTCGCCACCACGGGCACCCGCCCATAGGTCCCATTGGGAAACTGCGCCGGATAGGCCGGACTGTAACTGTCCGCCACGCTGGCCCCATCCGGCGCCACCAAGGCCAAAAACTCCCCCTGGCTGCTCAACTTGAAATTGGTGTGCAACTTCGTCGCCACCGCCCGGCGATTCTTTCCCGACGCCCAAACCACCAAGCGCCCGCCCGCCGCCACACTCACCGCCGGTGCCCCCACCGGAAACTGCCACTTGCGCAACTCCCCCGCATCGTCCGTCAAATACCATCCATTCAGGCTGGCCGCACTGCTCCCATTGTTCTGAATCTCAATCCAATCCTCGTGCTGCGTGTCCTCGTCCACATCCACGCTCGACAGGTTATTCGCCATGAACTCATTGATCACCAACTGCGCCGACGCGCCCGTCCCACCCAGAAGGAAAAACAAACTGAGAACTACCGGAGGAGAAAGCTGGGACATGATCGCGAAAGGTGAGCACCCCTCGAACACCGAGGGATAGGGCAAAATACCACGCTCTCGCCCCGCAGGGCAAGCCCCAACGACCCTCTCCTTCCCGCAAAACCGCCGCCAACAGAGCCAGGCTGCCACCAGCCAAACACAGCTGTCACCCCTCCTTTCCCACCCCGGTCCACTGCGTACCCACCCCCTTCCCTCCCACCTCCGCCTACCTCCTCCCATCTCCTCCCATCTCCTCCCATC
>CALQKQ020000169.1 GCA_943331195.2 Akkermansia muciniphila
AATGCCGGCATTGAGATAAGTGAGGAGACCGTTGTTGTAGATGGCATTTTTGTCGCCATTGATCCAGCTGCCGCCGTGGATGAAGAGGAGGAAGGGGGCGGGCGCGGCGGTGTCGGCCTGCCAGAAGTCGAGCACCTGACGGGGGTCGGGGCCGTAGGGGACGTTGGCTTGAGTGGGGGCGGGGCTATTGACTGGCGGCGCGGGGGGTTGGGGAGCGGAGGCCTGGGGAGGTGCGGCGGGGGATTGGGCGGGGAGCGCGGCGCGGGAAAGCAGGAGGAGGAAACAGGCAAGGCGAGGTTTCATGGAAGGCTAGGGGAGGGGATAACACGCCATTGATGGATAGGAAGCAGAACCCGTCTACGGCTCATTCGCTTGGCGCGGAAGCCGGAGCAAACGGCCTTCCGGCTGGAGTTGGGTTAGACCAATTGCGTCTCCACGAGGAATCGATAGGTACCGTTTTGGGCAATGAGTTCGTCGTGGGTCCCACTCTCGACGATTTTGCCTTGGTTGAATACGAGGATGCGGTCGGCGTGGCGGACGGTGGAGAGGCGGTGGGCGATCACGAGGCTGGTGCGTCCGGCCATGAGGCGCTCAAGGGCTTCGTTGACGAGGCGTTCGCTTTCGGAGTCGAGGGCGGAGGTGGCCTCATCGAGGAGGAGGATGCGGGGGTCGGCGAGGATGGCGCGGGCAATGGCGATGCGTTGGCGCTGGCCGCCGGAAAGTTTGGTGCCGCGGGGGCCGACGAGGGTATCGAATTGTTCGGGCAAGGCGGCGATGAAGTCGTCGGCGTTGGCGAGCTGGGCGGCCTGCTGGATTTCTGCGAAAGTGGCCGCTGGTTTGCCGTAGGCGATGTTTTCTCGGATGCTGCCGCCGAAGAGGAGGACCTCTTGGGGAACGATGGCGATTTGTTGGCGGAGGGCTGCTAGGGCGAGGGAAGTGATGGGTTTGTCGTCGAAAAGGATTTGGCCGGATTCTGGCTGATTGAAGCCGAGAATGAGGGAGAAGACGGTGGATTTTCCGGCTCCGGAGGGGCCGACCAGGGCGACGCGCTGGCCGGGTTCGATGTGGAAGGTGAGGTCGCTGAGCACGAGGGCTTCGGGGCGGGCGGGGTAGCGGAAGGAGAGATTCTCGAAGGCGAGGGAGCCGGAGAGGGGCAGGGCGGCAGCGCCGTCGGTGCGCTCGGGAGAGAGTTCTAGCAGTTCGCGGAGGCGCTCGGTGGCGCCGGCGGTTTGCTGTAATTGGGAGATGATTTCGGGGAAAGAACCGAGCGAGGCTCCGACAAAGATGGAGAAGAGGATGAAGGAAATGAAGTTGGTTCCGTTGATTTCGCCGTGGGCTAACATGCGGGCTCCGAACCAGGCGACAAAGGCGATGGTGCCGAAGAGGGCGAAGATGATGAAGGAGAGGAAGGCGGCGCGCGTTTTGGCGCCGCGCATGGTGACGCCGAAAAAGCGTTGGAGGGCGCCATCGTAGCGGGTTTGTTCAAAGGGTTCGTTGGTGAAGGCTTTGACGTCGGCGATGCCCTGGACGGTTTCTTCGATGACGGTGCCGGCATCGGCGAGGGAGTCTTGGGCGGCCTTGGAAAACGCGCGCACTTTTTTGCCGAAGAAGGCGATGGCTAGGACGACAAAAGGGACGCTTCCGAGCATGATGAGTGAGAGCTTCCAGGAGGCGAAAAAGATAAAAAAGAGTCCTCCGATGAGGATCACGGATTGGCGAATGGCTTGGGGGACGGTGGTGAGGAGGGTTTCGCGGACCAGGGCGAGGTCGGCGGAGACGCGGTTGCTGAGGGCACCGGCGCGTTGCTCTTGGAAGAAGGGCATGGGCAGGCGGACGAGATGGCTGAAGAGATCGCGGCGGAGGCGGTTGAGGGCTGATTCCCCGGCATAGGTGAAGCCCTGGACGCGCCAAAAGGCGACGAAGGCCTGGAGGGCGAGGACGGCGACCAATTCGAGGACGACCCGATTGGATTTGGCGAGGACGAGGGCGGGATCGATGCCCGTCTTGAAAGCGTCGGTGGGGTTGCCGATCAATTCCTTGAGGAACCAAGGAAAGGCCAGCGAGAGCATGGCGGTGAGAAACAAGGCCCCCAAGGAAGGCAGAAAAACCGTCTTTTCTTTTAAGAGATAGCCGAGCACCCAGCGCAGGGAAGTCATCGCAGGGCGGGTGGCTGGGGCAGGGGAGGCGGACATGGCGGAGCATCCGAGCCGCAGGCAGGTCCGTCAATGGCCTTGAGTCAGGGCCGGGGCCGGGGCGCGAGGCTAGAGTTGGCGCGCGGGGAACTTGGCGGCGGCGAGCAGCGGCACAGCGGCGAGGGCCATGATGAGAGCGGCGGCGATGAAGGCGAAGCGGCCATACGTCAAGGTGTCCTGCTGGTTGAGCATGAGCAGGGGACCGGCGAGCAAGGCTCCGCAGAAACGCCCCAAGCTGCCGGCTCCGGCCATGGCTCCCATGGTTAAGCCTTGGTTTTGCAGGGTGCCGCAGCGGCTGGCCAAGGTGTTCAAACAGGGATTCGTCAGGCTGTTTCCTGCGGCCATGAGCCACATATTCAAGACGAGCATGAGCCACGGGGTGGTGAAGGGCAGCCAGAGCAGGGCCATCACCATCAGAAGCAAACCCGCTAGGGCGAGTTTGGCTTCGTTGTTATTTTTGGCGATGCGCCGGATGATGCCGCCCTGGATGACGACTCCGACGATGCCGATGAATCCAAAGCAATAGCCGATTTCTTTAACATTGAACTGGAACAAGGCGTGGTTTTTCAGGAAAAGGACAAAAGCCGCCGTCATGGTGGAGAAGGCTCCAATCGCGAGAAAATTAGCGAGCAGGATGGAGGGGAGGGCGGTGCCGCGGTTGGCGAGGGCGACGGCAAACACGGAAGGCGAGGCGCTGGTGTGGCCGCGCTTTTCTGGGGGAAGGGTCTCGGGGAGGCGGCGGGCCATGAGCAGGACATTGAGCACACTCAGGCCTGCGGCGAAGAGAAAGGGCGCGGCATTTCCACCCCAGTGGGAGAGGACGCCTCCGACGACGGGACCGATCATAAACCCCAGGCCAAAGGCGGCTCCGATCATGCCCATGACTCCGGCGCGTTTTTCTGGAGCGGTGATGTCGGAAAGATAGCTCTGCGCGGTGCTGATGCTAGCCCCGCCGATGCCGGTGATGATGCGGGCGGCAAAGAGCAGTATGATTCCCGCGAGGGGGGGGATCCAACCGCTCACGGCTAGGGACATGACGAGATAACCTCCCACGGAAGCCCAGAGGCTCAGTACGAGCACGGGGACGCGGCCGATCCGGTCACTGAGGCGGCCCAGCACGGGCGAAAAAATAAATTGCATCAGGCTGTAAACCCCTAGCAACATGGTGGCGATCCAGAGGGGAGCCCCTAGTTTCTCGGCGATCGGTTGGATGACGGGAATCAAAATCCCGAAGCCGATCAGGTCGATCAACACCGTCAGGAAAATGAGGAGGTGCTGTTGCCGCTTGAGGGCCATGACAGCGGGATCGGGGGCGGGGGCAGCTCCGGGAGGGAGAGGGGAGTCGGATGCCGAGGGGCAGGGGGAGTGGGACATGCGCTAGAAAGAAGGATTCGGCGCGGGGGCCGAAGTCAACGGGGGTGGCTGGGGAGCTGCCGAGGTGCCGCAGGAAGCATCGCTGCGGGGGCAGTCCATCCTCGGGTTTTTGAGGTTAGAAAGGAATCTCGTCGTCGTCGAGGCCGGGAGGGAAGGCGTCGGGGCGGGATGGGGGAGGGGAGGATGGTCCGCTGTTTCCACCGCCGCTGCTGCCGCTGCTGTAGCCTCCGGAGCGCTGCTGGGGTTGAGGGCGGGGGGAGGAGTTGCCGCCGCTGCTGCGGGAGGAGCTGCCTTCGTCGTCGTAGTGCTGGCTGCCGCCGCCGCCGCTGCTGCCGCCGCCTTCGCCTTTGCCGCCGAGGAACTGGAATTCTTCGCCGGTGACGGTGAGGCGGGAGCGCTTTTGGCCGGTGGTTTTGTCATCCCAGGAGTCGAGGCGGAGGCGGCCTTCGACGTACATGGGATTGCCCTTTTTCATGTATTGGGCGATGATTTCGGCGCCTTTGCCCCAGAAGGTGACGTCGACATAGGTGACTTCTTCGCGTTTTTCGCCGTCGACGACGTAGCGACGGTTGACGGCGAGGGCGATGTCCGTGACCGCCTGGCCTTTGGGGGTGTAGCGGAGTTCGGGGTCTCGGGTGAGGTTCCCGATGATCATTACTTTATTGAGAGAGGCCATGGCGAAGAGGAAGGAGCCTAATAGAGCGAAGGGCTTGCCCTGCGGCAAGCCCTTCTCTTGGAATAAATCTGGGAACGGGGGCCGTCGTTGGAACGGACCGGCGCTGGGGCGGATTAGGCGAGGCGCTGGTAGTGTTGCTGGTGGACGTCGGCGTTGAGATTGAGCTTGATTTTGAGGGCGTCGATCTTGGCGGGTTCGGCCTGGATGTGGTAGGAGACGTAGTAGCCTTCGGTCAGCTTTTTGCTGCCGTAGGGGAAAGTCTTTTTGCCGAGGTGGTCGATTTGGTCGAGGGTGATGCCTTCGAGTTCCATCTCGCGGCCGAGTTTGGAGACGAGGGCGTCGACGGTGTCGTCCTTGCCTTTGGTGTTGAGGACGATGAGACCTTCGTATTTGCGCTTCATGTGGATTCGGTTGGGTTGGGGACGCTGGGGGCCGCAGCGCTGGGGCCCGGGGACGGCTGAGGCCGGGCGGGTTTGGCGCGGGGCGGTTCCCCAGTGTTAAATTGATTCATCGCAGACTCTAGCCCGCGAAGGGAGGCGAAAATGACAGCATCCGCAGCTTTCTCAAGTGATTTATCAAGTTCCTCGGCGGAGGCGGGGTCGAAGCGCCCCAAGACGTGTCCGACGAGGGAGGCGCGGTCGGCGGCTCCGACGCCGAAGCGGAGGCGGGGGAATTGGTCGCTGCCGAGGCTGGCGATCATGGATTTGATGCCGTTGTGACCGCCCGCGGATCCGGAGGGTTTGAGGCGGAGGCGTCCTTCGGGGAGGGCGACGTCGTCGTAAATGGCGAGCATGTCGGCGGGGGGGATTTTAAAAAATCCGGAGACGGCGGCGACGCTGCGGCCGCTGAGGTTCATGAAGGTTTTGGGCTTGAGTAAATAGAGGCCGTCGGAGCGGGCGAACCAGCCTTCGAATTTGCGTTCGCGGGCCCAGGTGGCGCCGAGGCGCCGGGCGACGCGGTCCAGGATCATGAAGCCCGCGTTGTGGCGGGTATTTTCATATTCGGGGCCGGGATTGCCGAGGCCGATGAGCAGGCGGATGGACACGTGGGAGGGGGTGTGGGGAGGGAGAAGAAAGGCGCATGGGGCCGCGCAGACAACACCGCATTGCCGAGGGGACTAGGGGTCGGCGGCCTCGAGCAGTTCTTCGGGGGTGAGGGTGGCGGTGCCGGCTTTGGCGACGACGACGCCGCTAGCGAGGTTGGAAATGGCGGCGGCTTGTGAGGGTGGGCAGCCTGCGGCGAGGGCTAGGGTGTAGAGCGCGATGGCGGTATCCCCGGCTCCGGAGACGTCGAACACTTCGCGGGCGCGGGTGGGCGTGTGGTAGAGGGGCTGGCCTTTTTCGAGCAGGGCCATGCCGTGTTCGCCGAGGGTGATGAGGAGTTGTCGGGTGTCCCATTGCTCCCAGAGTCGGGCGGCTAGGCTGGGGAGCTGGGCCAAGAGGACGGGGAGGGGGACGTCGCCGGGGTCGGGGAGGCCGGCGGTTTCAAAAGCTTCTTTGCGGTTAGGCTTGACGGCGGTGGCCTGGTGCCAGCGCAGGGGATTGCCGGGGTTGGGGTCGACGGTGACGGGAAGGCCGCGGGCGGCGGCGCGGCGGGTGATGGCGTCGACCAGTTCCTGGGTGAGGAAGCCCTTGGCGTAGTCCTCTATAATAATAGCATCGACCTGAGGGAGGATGAGGTCGAGCCAGGCGAGGGCGCGGGCGACGAGAGCGGGGGAGGGGGCCTTGATGGTTTCGCGGTCGATGCGCGCGACCTGCTGGCCGCGGGCGACGACGCGGGTTTTGACGATGGTTTCATGTTCATCGCTGGCGAGGAGGCCGGAGGTATCGATGCCGTGCTGGGTGAGGAGGCTGTGGAGTTGGTCGGTTAGGGGGCCGGTGCCGGTGACGCCGAGGACGTGGACGCGGGCGGCGAAGGGGGCGAGATTGCGGGCTACGTTAGCGGCGCCGCCAGGGTAGGCGTCTTCGCGGGTGACGTGCACCACGGGCACGGGGGCCTCGGGGGAAATGCGGCTTACGTTGCCGCGGATAAAGCGGTCTAGCATCACGTCGCCCACCACCAAAATGCGGCGGGTCTGGCAGGCTTTGAGGATAGCGGGCAGGGCGTCGCGATTCATGGCGCGGCTTTACGGTCCGCCCTCGGATGGCGCAACTGGAATCGCGGCATGGCACCTGGGCTGGGGCGCGGGGCGGGCGTGGCTGGATGAAAGAAGCCCGGCGCGCGGCTCTTAAGTTCTGGGCCCATGTTTGCTCGACTCCTCCGACCTGATGTTCAAAAAATCGCCGCTGTGGTGGCCTTTGTGCTTTTCGTGGTGGCCTTGGGGCTGTGTTTTGGCCAGTTTCCGCGAGGGACGGTGTTGCCGCTGGAGCTGAGCGTGGCGGGGAAATTTCATCCTTTGGTGTTGCACTTGCCCATTGGTATCCTGCTAGGTGCGGCGCTGTTAGAGCTGGTCACGGGGCCGCTGCGGCGGCACGATGCGGCGGTGACGTTTTTACTGTGGCTGGGATTTCTCAGCGCGATGCAAGCGGTCCTTGCGGGCTATTTTCTTTCGCTTTCGGGCGGTTACGACAATGAAACCTTGAACTGGCACCTGTGGTCCGGTATCGCGGTTCCGGTACTCGCCTTCATCACCCTTTTCGCCAATCTTCACTACCAGCAGAAACAACCGATCATGTCCTCCTCTCTCTACCGCGCCCCGCTCTTCACTACTGCCGCCGCCCTTGTCGTCGCTGGCCACTTTGGTGGCAGCCTGACTCACGGCGACATCCTCAAGGAAGTGCAAAAGCTGACGCATCGCCCTGCGGCGGCCTTGGCCATTCCCGCGGCGGAGCAGACGGTCTATGCGGCCGTGATTGCTCCTCTGATGGAGGCCAAATGCGTCAGTTGCCATGGTTTGGAAAAGCAAAAGGGCGCGCTGCAACTGCACACCGCTGCGGCGATGTTGCTAGCGGGCGACAGCGAGCAAGTGGCGGTGGTCCCGGGCCAATCGGCCAAGAGCGCCGCCGTGGCCCGCCTGCTCCTCCCTCTGGCGGATGAGGATCACATGCCGCCTGAGCTCAAGCCCCAGGTCACTCCCGATGAACTTGCGGTGCTGCAATGGTGGGTCGATAGCGGCGCCAGTGCCGAACTCAAATTGAGCGATGCCTCCATTCCGGGGCCGGTGTTGGAAAAAATCAAGGCGCTGTTGCAGGCCCCTCAGGCCAGCTTCGGGGCCCATGGCGAAGCGGGTGCAGCTGGTCCCGCAGCGGCTCCTGCGCCCGAGGCGGCGGCTCCCGCAGCTCCGGCAGCGGCTCCAGCTCCAGCCG
>CALQKQ020000170.1 GCA_943331195.2 Akkermansia muciniphila
GGAATCGCGCTCACCACCACATTGTCCACCCGATTCCCCCCTGTCGCCGCGATCCCCGTCTCCGTTTGCCGCAGCCGCAAGCGCAGCTCCGCCACCTGCTCCACCGCCGCCACCCCCGAGAGATCGGCGGTAAACCCAAACAGCCCGTTCGGTACCGCACTGCTCCAGGCATTCGGCGCCACCGTAGTTAGGACGGTGTAGCCACTGAGAAAAGCGGTGTAGGAAACGCCGTCGACACTGTATTCAAAATCAAACGTGCTCGGCCCCGTAGACGTTCGCGCCTGATCCCACGTCACCACGATGTCCACATAGTTCAAGGTCGCCACGCGAAATTCATAGTAGTCCCCCTGCCGCCAGTTGTTCGAACTCAAGGCATTGGCGGATCCATTCCCCGTCGGCGTGCTGTAGTCCGTGCTGCTAGAGGCGTGAACCCCATGGGCCGTCCCCACACCCTCATCGGCCCCAATCGGCCCCAACTCGGCCGCGTCCGTCGCTCCCGCCAACACGTTCGTTTCAAACGTCCACCGCGCTAGTACCGTCGACGCCGGCGCTAGGCTGATTCCACTCGCAAAACAGGCCAACACAAAACTGAGTTTTTTCATTCAAAAGGCTATTGGTTTCTTTGTCAGGAATAGACACCGCAGCCCGGGTCGCTGCCACCTGGAACAAACCTCAAAGGGGACTAAGGAAGCCCCCGCAGCTGACTAGCGCAAAACGCCAAGCCCATCCCATCCTCGTGCCCAGGCCGCTCCCCGGAAATTCAACCCAAAAACCAGCCTCCCCCTCACTCCCCAAACTGCCCCGTCCGCAAAAACCGCAGCACCTCCCCGAGCGCCTCCCGGTTGCGCGGCATCGCCGTGTGCGAGGTCCGCACCACCCGAAACTCCCCCATGCCCTGGAGCCGACCGCTGGCCACCGGCACCACCCCATCGTCCTCCCCCTTCATGAAAATCGAAAAGAACGGAAACCAGCCAGGCTGATTGCCCATCAGCACCCCCGGCGCGTAGTCGACCCCCTCGGCGCGCCGACCGCTGCCCTCGCCCCGCCCCGGCCAGCCACAAGACGAGGCCGCCGCCGGACTCAAGAGCCGCCCCAGCGGCTTCCAGCGCAGCGCCTCCGCCAAGGGCGTCCCTTGGTTTGGTGCCGCCAACAAGACCACCCGACCCAGCCGCTCCGGTTTCCCATCCGCCAAATACTCCCGCACCACCAGCGCCCCCATGGAGTGCCCCACCAGGTGAATCCGCTTGTGTGGGTCGCGGCATTGCTCCTCCACCACCTGCCGCACCCACTGCGCCGCCGCCTCCGGATTCGCCACCTTGTGCGAAGGATAGCGCACATTGAGCGTCTCATAGCCCTCCGCGTGAAGATACGCTGCGGTCGGCTCTAGCGTGTTGCGAAACCAGTCCAACCCATGCACCAACACCACATAGTCCCCCGCTCCCGCCTGGTGTTCCACTTGAAACCGCGCCGCGACCGCCCCAGGAGACCGGCCTAAAACAGCCACTCCGCAAAGGATCATCAACCAGCGACGCATCCCTCATGCTACGCCCTCGCTTCCCCCGCGCCACCGCAGATTCGCCCGGCCCTCAGCGCTTCCCCTCTTCGACCAACCACGCCTCAAATTGCTCCCGGTGCGCCCGATACAACTTCCCACAGCGCGGACAGGTCACTTTCAAAAACTCATCCCCCGCAAACAAAGCCTCCAATCCCCCAAACGCTCCGTCCACCCAGGCCCCCGCATGCGGCGACAAGACCTGGTAGATCCGCTCCAAGGTGCAGCCGCAGCCCCAGTGATAGTGCCGCGTCTCGAGCAAACTCAGCTCCTCGCTCTGATCCAGCCCCCGCACGCCCTCCTCCGTCAGTCCCTCCAACCACGTCACATCACAGCCCGGCTGCGCGCTGATAAACACATAGTCCTCCGCCTGCGGCTCAAAACACCGCGCCAAGCGCTGCTCGCTCTGCCGGTAATATTGCTCCACTACCCTAAAAAAATCCACCCCCTCAATCTCCACCGTGCTCTGCCGCGCCGGGTCCAAATGCTTCTGCGCCTGCGCATAAAATAAACTCCGCTCCCCCCGCCGCACGTCCTCGGTAAACACCCGCCCCGTCACCCCGCCCGTGTTGTTGTCCACCGCCACAAAAAAATTCGCCAGGGGATGCTGAAAATTCACCGTCCAGGCATGGCGCTCACTCCACGGCCGCGACGCCCCGTGCAGCGTCACCCCCACTAAGGCCTCCTTCAACATCCGATCCAACTCCGCCGGATGCTTCACCCCGCACTCTAACAAGTGCAAATAGTAGTCCATGAACATCCCGCTGAACCCCCCCCGCACCAACAGCGCATTGCGCCCCCTCACAAAATAACATCTCACCTCCGTAGAGATTGCGGCATCGTCGGCAGGGGGCTGTTCCATCACCTAAAAAACCCCCAGTCTCCCAGATCACAAGCCCAAGTCTTCCCCCTCCCCTCGCGCTTCCAGCTTGGCGCGGCCCCATTTCCCAGTACACTCCTCCCATGAAGCGCCTCCTCCTCCCCCTGCTGCTCGCCCTGCCCGCAGTCGCCCAGGACAGCCCCGCGCCTTCCCCCGTCCCCTCGGTCCGCCTCCAAGCCGACGACAAAGTCGGCCGCACCTACGCCGAAGGCAGCCCCTTCATCATTTGGGGCGGCCAGCGCCCCCAGCGCTCCCACCTCTTCTCCGCCGCCACCCTGGTCCGCCGCGCCGTCCTCGAAGCCCTCCACCTCCCCGACACCTGGTCCCACCCCATCGTGCTCCAACTCCGCGAACCCCTCGCCCAAGGCAGCGACGCCCGCCCCCCCGTCTGGACCACCATCTCCCAAGTCGAAGGCGGATTCCGCCTCGAAATCAACCTCGTCCCCCAACACGGTGCCGTCCCCGGCCCCCTCCTCCAAGAAAATCTCGTCCGCGCCATCCTCGCCGACCGCATCCTCCGAGGACAAGAAAAACGCGACCTCGCCAACGCCCCCTCTCCTCCCCCCGATTGGCTCCTCCACGGCACCCTCGCCCTGCTCGAGTACCGCCAACTCGGCCGCATGAGCCAAACCTTCTCCCGCATCTTCCAACTCGGCCGCGTCCTCTCCGTCTCCGAAATCCTCAACGCCGACCCCACCGGCATGGACTCCGTCAGCCTCACCGTCTACCAAGTCTCCTCCGGCGCCCTCCTCATGATGCTCATCGAGCAACCCTCCGGCCCCCAGTTGCTCGCCAACCTCCTCCCCTCCCTCGCCCTCCCCGGCATCGACTACGCCCAACGCATCGAACAAGCCTTCCCCGCCCTCACCGGCTCCGCCAACAGCCTCTCCAAATGGTGGTCCCTCCAAGTCGCCTCCCTCTCCCAGCCAGGCCTCGACGAAGTCGCCACCCCCGCCGAAACCGAGCGCCAACTCGCCGACGCCCTCGTGCTCCGCTTCACTTCCCCACCTCCCGAGGCCAAGCGCCCTAGCGCCATCAAGCGCCTCTTCGCCCGCGAACCCGTTGCCGCCCTCCCCGACCCCGACTCCCCGCCACCCGCCTCCTTCAGCGCCCCCCTCCAAGACTACCCTCGCGTCCTCGCCCTCCCCGACCCCGCGCCTCCCTTCAACCAAGTCGACCTCGCCCTCACCCGCCTCATGCTGCGCGCCCACCCCGTCTACCGCCCCCTCATCCAAGAATACCAAACCGCCGTCCGCCTCCTCGCCAAAGGCAAACCCCCCAAGACCCTCCCCACTACCCTAAATAGACTCGCCAGCACCCGCGAAAAACTCGCCGCCACCCTCCGCCAGATCGAAGACCACCTCGACTGGTTCCAAACCACCCAGTCCACCTCCCCCAGCGGCGCCTTCGACGGCTACCTCAAAACCGCCGACCAGCTCGACCAAGCCCCTCCCCCGCGCCCCGACCCGCTCTCCCGCTACCTCGACGAAATCGAAGCCGCCTCCCAGCCTTAGCCCCAGCTCAGTGCATCTCCACCGCACAGTGCCCCAGGCCCCCGCGGAAATAGTTGAATTGCACCTCCGGATGCTCCCCCAGCAAGGACATCGGCACGGCGCTGTCCGCCACCCGCTGCGAAATCATCAGCGCCGTCAGCCGCTGCCCTAGAGGATTATCGTGCACCCCCGCGTGCCAAATCGATACCTTCTCCGCCAGCCACGTCTCCTGCGGCCCCACCGTGATCGCCTGACTCGGCACCATCGTAATGTTGCCGCCCCCCGACGTCCGCGCATTCTGCATCAAGGTCACCGGATGCAAGTCCACCACCCGCGTCCCCAGCGCCCGATATTCCGCCGGCGTCGGCGGCACCTCCGCATAAACCCCCTCCCGCTTCACCGGATCATTGAACGCCCAATGTTTGATGTCTCCCTGCCCTCCCTGCATCACCGCACACCGCACCCCACTCCGCCAACTGTCCCGATACGCCCCCACCGCCGCCTTCGGAAAATGTAGGTTCTCCTCCGGCATCGCCAACTCCGGCCGAATCCGCCCAAATAACAACTCCCGATCCGCCCGCTCAAACGACAGCGGATGCCCCACCGGCACCTCCCGACCCGTCGCCCCATCATACCACTCATCCATCCCCCAAAAATGCGCGTGCCGCAGCGAAATCCCCAACTCATTCACCAAGCGCGCCACCAACGGCAACTGCTCGGTCGGCCCAATCGGACCGCAAATCCCCACCGGTTGCGCCGCCGTCGCCTGCTTCCACGCCTGAATGTATTCCAAGGCCTCCGCTAAATAAAAATCCTCCAAGGTGTCGTAAAAAACCACCCGAAACCCCGGCCGCGAAAGCTGCGCCACATCCCGCGCCGTCAGCGCCGCCGCCTCCCGGATCAAGGCCGGATCCAACGTGGTATAATCCCACCATCCCGGGGCAATGCTGCTCAATGGTCGCGACATAGTATTTAATAAGTTAGTTGTTTCTAAAGCTCCGCCAAAGGATTCCACTCCTCCCGCGCCATGCCCAGCGCCAAGTGCCGCCGCCAGCCCTCCGCCGCGCCCCCCCGTCCGCTCCGCTGTCCCAGCGCCAGACCGCTCGCCACCATCGCTTCCACATAGCTGCTCATCCCCTGCGTCTTATCCAGCCAGGCCTGCTGCGACTCGTGCGCCTCCAGCGCCCGCCGCTTCCGCGCCATCACCCCGCTGATATCCACATAAACATCTGGCTCCACCACCTCCCCCAAGGGCCCGCGCCCCCCGTGCGGCATCGCATGGTAAACCACCACCTCCCCCGCCGCCCCGGGCCGCCTCGGCTCACTCGCAAAATTCGGCACCCGCTTCGCAAACGCCGCCGTCACCGCCAAGCGCGCCGTCTCCATGTGGTCCTCCATGTAATCCTGCAAAGCATGCGTCAACACGATCCCAGGATTCACCTCCCGCACCACCGCCGCCACCTTCCGCAACAATTCCACCGAATAGATAATCTCCAAATCCTTCCCCACCGGCGGATAAAACACCGCTCCCAAGCGCGCCGCCCCTTCTTTCGCCTCCTCCAACCGCAGCGCCGCCACCTGCTCCCCATCCATCACCTCGCTCCCTCCATTCCCACACGACAGGTTAAAATAATGCAGCTCCCACCCCGCCTCCGCCAGCCGCAACATCGTGCCCGCCATCCCGATCTCAATATCGTCAGGATGCGCGGCTATGGCTAAAACCCTCGGCTTCATCCTCTCCTCCTCACCCTTCCCCGCGGCCTCCACAATCCCAAATCCCAGCCCCCGCGCCCTTGCACCGCTCGCTCCCTGACCGCATCCTTCCCTTCATGACTCTCCCCCTCCGCCCAGGCATCGCCGGACTTGGCATCATCGGACAGCGCGTCTCCGCCGCCCTCCGCTCCCGCGGCCTTTCCCCTGCCGTCTGGAACCGCAGCCCCCTCCCCGACCACCCCGGCTGGGTCCACACCCCCGCCGCCCTCGCCCACGCCAGCGATGCCCTCCAATTCTTCCTCACCGACGGCCCCGCCCTCCTCAGCGTCCTAGCCGACATGCAGCCCGCCCTCGGACCAGGCAAAATCATCGTCAATTCCTCCACCATCTCCCTCTCCGACACCACCAGCGCCGCTAAATTAGTCGCCGAAACCGGCGCCGCCTTCCTCGACGCCCCCTTCACTGGCAGCAAAAACGCCGCCGCCGCCGGCCAACTCACCTACTACATCGGCGGCGACCCCGACCTCCTCGAAACCGTCCGCCCCCTCCTCGAAGCCAGCGCCAAAGAAATCCTCTTCACCGGCCCCTCCGGCAGCGCCACCATCCTCAAAATCGCCACCAACATGGTCTCCGCCACCGTCGTCGGCATCCTCTCCGAAGCCATGGGCCTCGTCGCCGCCCAAGGCATCCCCCTCAGCCAATTCGAAGCCGCCCTCGCCCGCAACGCCGTCGCCTCCGGCCTCTCCGCCATGAAGGTCCCCTCCATGATCGCCGCCGACTTCAGCCCCCACTTCTCCCTCAAAAATATGCTCAAGGACGCCTCCTTCGGCCTCCAACTCGCCCACCACTCCGGCCTCCAACTCCCCATCCTCTCCACCGTCGCCGAAGGCATGGCCGAAATGACCGCCAACGGCCGCGGCAACGACGACTACTCCGTCATGGCCTGCAACTACCTCCCCTCCAAAGCATGACCGCCGCCACCTGGGAAACCCTCCCCCACGGCGCCCTCGCCAACCTCTCCGCCTCCACCCTCCTCCGCCTCTCCGGCCCCGACGCCCTCCGCTTCCTCAACGGCCAAATCACCCAGGACGCCCGCCAACTCCGCCCCGGCCTCGCCCTCCCCTCCTGCGTCACCAACCACAAAGGCGGCCTCGAGGCCTTCCTCCACCTCGCCCTCGACCCCTCCGGCGCCTTCCTCCTCCAGGCCTCCCCCCTCCTCCGCGACTCCCTCCCCGCCCGCCTCGAAAAATACCTCATCGCCGACGACTGCTCCCTCGAAGACATGGCTCCCGCCACCGCCCTCGTCCACGTCATCGGCCCCCTCGAAACCACCCAAGGCCTCCTCGCCCCAGGCGAATCCCTCGCCGCCCACTACCGCTTCGGCCTCCCCGGCACCGACGTCTGGACCACCCCAGATCGCCTCCCCTTCTGGCACCAGCACTTCCCCCTCCTCTCTCCCGAAGACACCTCCACCCTCGAAGTCCTCCACGGCATCCCCGCTTGGGGCCACGAACTCACCCCTGGCCTCCTCCCCCCCGAAGCCGGCTTAGACCGCCACGCCATCGACTACCACAAAGGCTGCTACCTCGGCCAAGAAGTCATCAGCCGCCTCCGCAGCCTCGGCCGCGTCAACCGCTTCCTCGCCCACCTCCTCCAATCCGACGGCCCCCCCCTCCTCCCCGGCTGGTCCCTCTTCCCCTTTCCCTCCGACGCTCCCCCCAGCCCCGCCCCCGAGGCCGCCCCCGCCCCCCTCGGCACCCTCCTCCGCGTCGCCCAACACCCCGCCACCAGCCAGCACCACGCCCTCGCTTTCCTCCGCCGCGGCTCCGTCGGCCCCCACCTCGCCGGGCCATCCCCCGCCCAA
>CALQKQ020000171.1 GCA_943331195.2 Akkermansia muciniphila
CCAGCCCATCCGAACGCCGACACGACCAGCCAGCAGCACTGGGAATATTTCATGCACCCCGTATACGCTTTTTCACTAGGCCGCTGCAAGCAAAGTATGAAGGGTCCCTCAGGAAAAAACCTGGGGTCGGGAAACGCGGGGGGCGCGGGGCCTGCCCTTCCCAGAAGCCCGCGCCAAAAAAGGGAGCGCCCCCGCGCCCCCCACCGCCCTTTAGAAATGGCTCCGCAAGAGGGCCAGGCTTTCCCCGATGGAAGCCAGCGCAGGGCCCTTTCCTTCGAATTCGAGGGAAACGTAGCCGCGGTAGCCGGCCTGATTCATGATTCCAGCAATGCGGGCGTAGTCCAGGTCCAGACTATACCAAACGCCCCCTCCCTGGTACGTTTTGGCCTGGAGCAGCACGGTCTGGGGTGCCAGCTGCGCCAGCCGATCGTAGGGATCTTCGAGGAAATTCCCCGTATCCAAAGTGACCTGGAGCCAGGGAGACTTCAGGGCGTCCACCACGCGAAGCACCCCCTCGGGACTGCGGCCCAAACCCCAGTGGTTTTCTAAGCCCATCACAATGCCGCGCTTTTCGGCCTCGGGAAGGAGTTTGGCGTAGGACTCAATCACCCAGGCAAAGGCGTCCTCCACCGTGTAGCCCGGCAAGGGCTCCTCCGCGCCGCGGTGGGCCATGAGATCGTCAAAGTCCTTGCGGGTCCCCCAGGTCCCGGAATTGACCCGAATGGTGGGAATGCCGAGTTGATAGGCCTCCTCCAAATAACCGATGGTCTCATCGATATTCTTCTGCCGCTTGGCCGCATCTGGGGAGACGAAGCCCTGGTGCGTGGAGTAGCCCATCAGGTCCAAGCCCAAGGTGAAGGCGCGCCGCTTGGCCGCCCGGAGCACTGCGGGGGAGCGGTCCTCCCACTGGCGCTGCAAAATCTCCACCCCGTCAAAGCCCAAGTCAGCGGCGGCTTCGAGACATTTATCGATGGAGCGCCATTCCCCGCGATCAAAGCCCCAGAAAGAGTACGTGCTGACGCCGATGCGGTGGCGCCGCTTGGGGGCCGCCGGGGCCGCGCTGGCGGCTGGAGCGGCGGTGGCATTGAGGCCGGTGGCGGCGGCGGCGGAGGTCGTGAGGAAGTGGCGGCGGTCCATGGTAACCCTCCCTAAAGCAGCGCGCGGGCCGACTGACCAGCACAATTGCCCAAGGCAAGCCCAAAACATTCCGCCCCCATCTCCGATTCGCCCCCGCGCCGCCGCCGCCGGGCTTTCATGTTGCAGCGCCGAAGAGTGCCCCCTATGATCGCGACCGGCAGGCTTCCTGCTTCCGTTGTTTTTCTTTCTCAAAGACCATGCTCGTCCGCTTCCTCTCCCGTGCCGCGCTGCCCCTGGGCGCCTCGTTCGCCCTGCTCCTCGCTGGCTGCAGTGGCGGCGGATCCGATACGATTAAAGTCGGCGAGTTTGCCTCCCTCACGGGCAAGGAAGCCACCTTCGGCACCTCCTCCCACGAAGGAACCTTGCTGGCCTTCGAGGAAATCAACGCCGCCGGCGGCCTCCTCGGCAAGAAACTAGAACTGATTACCGAAGACAACCAGACCAAGCCCGGCGAGACCGCTAACGCCGTCAATAAACTCATCGCCAAGGACGGCGTCGTCGCCTTGCTCGGAGAAGTCGCCTCCGGCCGCTCCCTCGAAGCCGCTCCCATCTGCCAGCAAAGCAAGATCCCCATGATCTCGCCGGCCTCGACCAATCCCCAAGTCACCCAGACCGGCGATTATATTTTCCGCGTCTGCTTCATCGACCCCTTCCAAGGCACCGTGATGGCCAACTTCGCCACCAACACCCTCAAGGCCCGCAAGGTGGCTATCTTTACTGATGTGAAGAGCGACTACAGCAAGGGCCTAGCGAAATACTTCAAAGAGCGCTTCGCTGCTAACCAAGGCACCATCGTGGCCGAGTTAGACTTCAACGGCGGCGACAAAGACTTCAAGGGCCAGCTCACCGCCATCAAGGCCGCCGCCCCCGATGGCGTCTTCGTCCCCGGCTACTACACCGACGTCGCCCTCATCTGCATCCAAGCCAAGCAACTCGGCCTCAACGTCCCCCTCTTTGGCGGCGACGGTTGGGAAAGCCAAACCCTCCTCGAAATCGGCAAGGAAGCCGTCGAAGGCCACTACTTCTCCACCCACTACGCCGCCGACGCCGCCGGCGACAAAGTTACCGCCTTCGTGGCCGCCTACAAAAAACGCTTCAACGGCAAAGTCCCCGACGCCATGGCCGCCCTCGGCTACGACTCCGCCTTCTTCCTCGCCGATGGCATCAAGCGCGCCGCCGCCGCCGAACCCGCCAAAATCCGCGACGCCCTCGCCGCCACTACCGCCTTCGACGCCGTCACCGGCCAAATCGCCATGAACGCCCAGCGCGATGCCGTGAAATCCGCCGTCATCCTCCAGGTCAAAAACGGCGCCTTCAAATACGTCGAAACGGTCAAACCCTGAGCCCAGCGCGGAGGCAACCCCACCGCCCCACCCATGGACTGGCTGCTACAGCAATCAATCAACGGTCTCGGACTGGGCTCCATCTATGCCCTCATCGCGCTCGGCTATACCATGGTCTATGGCGTGCTCCGCTTCATCAATTTCGCCCACAGCGACATATTGATGCTAGGAGCGTTCGCGGCCTTTTACTTAGAACCCCAGGTCAGCCGCCTCCTCGGCGGACCCGAGTCCGTGTTAGGCGCCATCCTCATCGCCGCGCTCGCGGCGGGGCTCTGCGCGCTGCTGGGGATCCTGATTGAATTCCTCGCCTACCGCCCGCTGCGGCAACGGCCCCGCCTCGCCGTCCTCATCACCGCCATCGGCGTTTCCCTCTTCATTGAGTTCACCGCCCAGCACGACAAAGTCTTCTCCGCCAAAACCCAGTTCTTCCCCCGCCTGCTCCCCGAGCACACCTTCCAATGGGGCCAAGTCTTCTTCAGCAGCACCGACCTCCTCGTTCCCGCCGTCACCGCGCTGATGCTAGGGGCGATGTGGTTCATCGTCCAAAAAACCCGCACCGGCACCGCCATGCGCGCCGTCTCCTTCAATCAGCAAGCCGCTTCCCTCATGGGGGTGAATGTGAACCGCATCATCTCCTTCACCTTCGGGCTAGGTTCCGCCCTAGCCGCGATCGCGGGCATCCTCTACGCCATGAAGGCCCCGGGAATTGAGCCCCTCATGGGCGTGCAACCCGGCCTCCGCGCCTTCATCGCCGCCGTGCTCGGCGGCATCGGCAACCTCCCCGGCGCCGTCGTCGGCGGCTTGGTGTTAGGCATTCTGGAAACCTTCCTGGGCGGGATCCCCTGGCTTTCCAGCTACCGCGACGGCATCGCCTTCGCCATCCTCATTCTCATCCTGCTCTTCAAACCCGCCGGCCTGCTCGGCAAAGCCACCGTCGAAAAAGTCTGATGTCCCGCTCCGGAGCAAAACGCTGGTTGCTATTGGGAATCGCCCTCGCGGCGGTGGCTTCCTATTTCGCCCACAGTCCCGAACTGGGTCTGAATCGCTATTATCTCGGCGTCACCATCGACGCCGGCATCGCCATCATCCTCGCGGTCAGCCTAAACCTCATCAACGGCCACACCGGCCAATTCAGCCTCGGCCACGCCGGCTTCATGGCGGTCGGCGGCTACACCGCAGCCAAGATTTCCCTGCTTGTTAGCCCGGCCGGTGAGGCCGCCTGGTGCTTCCCCCTGGCCCTGCTTGCGGGAGGGCTGCTCGCGGCCGTCGCCGGACTGCTCGTCGGCATTCCCTCGCTGCGCTTGCGCGGCGATTACCTCGCCATTGTCACGTTGGGCTTTGGCGAAATCATCCGCGTCGCCGTGCAAAACATGGATTCCGTGGGAGCTGCCAGCGGACTCAAAGGCATCCCCAAATACACCACCCTCGGCTGGACCTTCGGCCTGGCCGCCTTCACCATTTACGTCATCACCGCCTTGGTCAATTCCACCTACGGGCGCGGCTTCATCGCCGTCCACGACGACGAAGTCGCCGCCGAATCCATGGGCATCCCCACCACCCGCTACAAGGTCACCGCCTTTGTCATTGGGGCCTTCTTCGCTGGCATCGCCGGCGGCCTCTATGCCCACCACAAACAGTTCCTCTCCCCCACCGGATTCGACTTCCTCAAGTCGATCGACATCGTGGTTATGGTCATCCTCGGCGGGATGGGCCGCACTGCGGGCGTGGTCGCGGCGGCGGTGATCCTAACCTTGCTTCCGGAATCCCTCCGCGCCTTCGCCGAGTACCGCATGATCAGCTACTCCCTGCTCATCATCCTCCTCATGATGCTGCGCCCGCAGGGGCTCTTCGCCTTCAGCCGCAAGTCAGGAGGTGCCCGATGAGCGCTCCCCTGCTTCAGCTAGAGGAGGCCACCATCCAATTCGGCGGCCTCACCGCCGTCTCCGCATTCACCACCACCGTGGCGGACAACGAATTGGTCGGCCTGATCGGCCCTAACGGCGCTGGGAAAACCACCGCCTTCAACCTCATCACCGGCGTCTACCAGCCCACTTCCGGCAGCATCCGCTTCGCGGGCCAACTCACCGCCGGCCTCAAGCCAAGCCAACTCACCCGCCTCGGCATCGCCCGCACCTTCCAAAATATCCGCCTCTTCGGCTCCATGTCGGTCTTCGACAACATCCGCGCCGCCACCCAACTGCACCGCCGCCACGGCATCCTCGACGCCCTCTGGCGCGGCCGCGCCTACCGCACCGGAGAACAAGACGTGGAAAACCGCGTCATGGAACTCCTGGAAATCTTCAGCTTGGAAAAGCAGCGCGGCGAACTCGCCACCTCCCTGCCCTACGGCGATCAGCGCCGCCTCGAAATCGTCCGCGCCCTCGCTACCAAACCGCGCCTCCTCCTCCTCGACGAGCCCGCCGCCGGCATGAACCCCACCGAGAAAGACGACCTCATGCGGCTCATCCGCTTCGTCAAAGATCGCTATCAAATCGCCGTCCTCCTCGTCGAACACGATATGAAAGTCGTTATGGGAATCTGCCAACGCATCGCCGTCCTCGAGTACGGCCGCAAAATCGCCGAAGGCAGCCCCCTGGAAATCCAGCGCCACCCCAAGGTCATCGAGGCCTACCTGGGAGCCGCCGTCGCCACTGAAAAGGAGGCCCCCGATGCTTGAAATCAGCGACCTCAGCGTAGCTTACGGCGCCATTAAGGCGCTCCACGGCGTGTCCCTGCGCGTCCCCCCCGGCAGCATCGTCACCCTCATCGGAGCCAACGGTGCCGGCACGTCCACCACCCTGCGCGCCATCTCCGGACTCGCCAAATCCAGCAGCGGCCGCATCCGCTATGACGGCCAGGACATCACCGCCCTCCCCCCCCACCGCATCGTCTCCCGCGGGCTCTGCCACGTGCCCGAAGGCCGCATGGTTTTCGCCAACCTCAGCGTCCAGGAAAACCTCCAGATGGGTGCCTACCTCCAGCGCGATCGCGCCTGGATCGCCGCCCAAACCGACTACGTCTTCTCCCTCTTCCCCCGCCTCCAAGAGCGCTGCCAACAACTCGCCGGCACCCTCTCCGGCGGCGAACAACAAATGCTCGCCATCGGGCGGGCCCTGCTCGGCCGCCCCAAGTTCCTCATGCTCGACGAGCCCTCCCTGGGCATTGCACCATTGTTAGTGAAGACCATTTTTGAGAAGATCGTCGAGATCAACCGCAGCCAGGGCCTCACCATTTTGCTCGTAGAGCAAAACGCCAACCTCGCCCTAGAAGTTTCCAGCTACGGCTATGTGCTCGAAACCGGCAAGGTCATCCTCGAGGGCCCCTCGGCAGAGCTCAAGGCCAACCCCCAAGTCCAAGCCGCCTACCTCGGCATCTGAGCCCCGCGCCCCCCGCTCAGAGTTCCTCCAGCGCCTTGACCTCGTTGCCCTCCAGCGTCCAGCGCTGCAAGGTCGAGGTCTTCCCCTTGTTCATGGCCCGAAACAAAGCTGGCGCCGTCCGCTTGGTAAAGCGCCGCTCGTGCACCCCGCAGGCGTCGCAGGCGTCTAGCAAGGCATGCCCCTTGTACAGCCGCCGCTTCCCAATCAAGCGCACCGCCCCCGGCGGCGGGGCCACCGGCGCCCGCTGATCTAACACCAAATAACTCAAAGGCAGCGAGCGCAAATCAATCCCCATGATGCGCCCAAATTGCACCCAGTCCCGGTCCGTATACACCTCGTTAGGAGGAGTGGCAAAAAAGTGACACCAATCATTGGCGTGGCCCTCCGCGAGCAGCCCGCAGCGATTCCGGTGCAGGCAGGGCGCGATGGGGTGCAAGGCCTCCCGCAAGACCTCTCGGGCCTTGACCAGTTGGCCGCTGGCCGCACTTGTCCCCGGCTCCACCCACACCACCGCCGCCGCTCGACCCGCCAGTTTTAACAACTCCGCCAGCGCCGACTCCTTGAGCTCCGTGACCACGTGGCTCAACAGCAAGGTGAACACCCCCTCCGGTTCCCCCGTGGTCACCGCCACTTCCGGAAACTCCTGGCGCACCGCCGCAGTGGCAAAATTCACCGCCCGCCGCGAGCGGTCGTGCAGACTGACCGAAGTCAATCCCGCCTCCGGATAGGCGGCCAAAAATTCCCGCGCCGCCACCCCCGTGCCGCAGCCCCAGTCGTAGACCGCTCCCGCCGGAGGCGTCCACTGCAGCCCCGCCAAATCCCGAAAAACGTGCTGCCACTTCCACGCAATGCGCCGCGCAAAGGTAACATCGTAGCCGCTCAAGAGCGCGTCCGAGGTCCAATAATCCCCCTGCCCCGCCGTCCCTTCCAGGTAAGTCGTGCGCAATTCATCAAGGCTGGACCAGTCGTATTCCATGACGCCAGACTGCGGGGGTTTCTCCCCCGGCGAAAGGGGAAAGAGCCCGGCCCCAGCCGCCCGAGCGCTTTTCGGTGCGCCAGCGCGCCCCCCGCCCTCTGCAGCGCTTTTGTTATCTCCTCCCGCGCCCAGCCGCGACCCCAAAAAAAAGGGCGGGCAGTATGTGCTACTGCCCGCCCCTGGAGTTTCGCCTCAGCGGCGAAAATGGGTTGGAGGACTACCGCGTGCGCAGCGCGCGATAAAAGATCCGTCCCGCAGCGTGGGCTTCAGGGGAAGCATCCACATATTGGGTCGTGGTTCCCGAGGCCACCAAATTGGTCGCCACCAGGACCCAAGGGCCCGCAGGGTTCGTGGCCCGCTCCACCGCGTAGGCGGCACCTTCCACCGACTCAATGTCGAGGGTGATGTCACCGCTCGCCGCATCCCGGGAAACCGCGCTGATGCTGAAGGGAGGCCCTTCGGCGAGGGCGGATGTCCAAATGGCGAGAGCCTCGGAATCCGTCAGGACCCGATCCAGCCAAATCGCCACTTCGTCCTGGGCACCCGAGTGGGTGGTGGAGTCGAGCGGGTTGTCCCGGCGTCCGCCGATCTTGGCGAAGTCAGTGTTGATCCCCCAGCCGGTGACGTCTGGCTTGAGGTTGTCGGTGC
>CALQKQ020000172.1 GCA_943331195.2 Akkermansia muciniphila
CCTCATCACCGCCGGCGACATCGCCGCCGCCGTCGCCCCCTCCCTCCCTGATAGCGGCGTCGACCTCTACGTCGGCATCGGCGGCTCCCCCGAAGGCGTCCTCACCGCCGCCGCCCTCCGCGCCCTCGGCGGCGAAATGCTCCTCCGCATGGCCCCCCGCGACGATGCCGAACGCGCCGAAATCCTCGACGGCGGCGAGCACGAACTCGACCGCGTCTTCACCAGCCGCGACCTCGTCCAGTCCTCCAGCGCCCTCTTCTGCGCCACCGGCATCAGCGATAGCTCCCTCGTCCCCGGCGTCAAGTTAGTCGGCCGCACCGCCATCACCCACACCATCCTCATGCGCGCCAAAAGCCGCACCGTCCGCTACATCCGCGCCGTCCACGACCTCAAACAAAAAACCATCCACCTCCGCAGCCTCAGCCGCGAACAAGCCCTCTAGCCAACCCACCCCCCTAGCGCTCCTCGCCCCATGACGCCTTCCCGTTTAGATTTTCGCCTCGAAGCCGTCGCCGAAGGATCGAGCGCTCGCGCCGCCGTCTTCCGCACCCTCCACAACCAAGTCCTCACCCCCCTCTTCATGCCGGTGGGCACCCAAGCCACCGTCAAGGCCCAACTCCCCGAAGCCCTCGAAGCCAGCGGCTCCCAAATCCTCCTCGCCAACACCTACCACCTCCTCCTCCGCCCCGGCCCCGAAGTCTTCGAACGCCTCGGCGGCATCCACCGCTTCATGAAATGGAACCACTCCGTCCTCACCGACTCCGGCGGCTTCCAAATCTTCTCCCTCCCCCACTCCCGCTCCATGAGCGAAGCCGGCGCCGTCTTCCAAAGCTACGTCGACGGCCAATCCATCCTCCTCAGCCCCGAGCGCTCCATCCTCACCCAACGCAGCATCGGCAGCGACATCATGATGGTCCTCGACCAATGCATCCCCTCCACCGCCGACCGCCGCGCCGCCCGCGCCGCCCTCGCCATCACCCAGCGCTGGGCCGAACGCAGCCTCACCGCCCGCGGCGACTCCCCCCAATCCCTCTTCGCCATCGTTCAAGGCGCCCTCCACCACGACCTCCGCCACGAAAGCGCCGCCGGCCTCACCCCCCTCCCCTTCGACGGCTTCGCCATCGGCGGCCTCGCCGTCGGCGAAGCCAAAACCGAACGCGAAGACACCTGCGCCTTCACCGCCGCCCTCCTCCCCTCCGACCGCCCCCGCTACCTCATGGGCGTCGGCACCCCCCTCGACATCCTCGAAGCCGTCCACCGCGGCGTCGATATGTTCGACTGCATCATCCCCACCCAAGTCGCCAAGCGCGGCACCCTCTTCACCTCCCGCGGCATCGTCCAACTCCGCCGCAGCGTCTACAAATTCCAAGACACGCCCGCCGATCCCGCCTGCGCCTGCCCCGTCTGCGCCAAATACAGCCGCGCCTATCTCCACCACCTCACCAAAACCCAAGAATCCCTCGGCTGGCAACTCATGGGCCAACACAACATCTGGTTCTATCACCAACTCATGCGCGACATCCGCGCCGCCATCCTTCAAGGCCGCTTCCTCCCCTTCTACCACGCCGCCCGCCAAACTCTCGGCTGCGAAGACCTCGACTTCCCCACCCCGCCCGCCGCCCGCCTCGCCTCCCAACCCCGCCCCCTAACGCTCGGTGCCTACCAAGTCCACACCGCCGCCGCCGGCTTCTCGAGCATCCGCCACACCGCTTCCGGCGAGATCATGCACTCCCATACCCCGCCCCTCGAAGAAGCCCACGCCCTCTACGTCGCCCAGTCCCGCCTCGCCGAACGCGCCCTCCTCCTCCCCCACGAAACCCCCGAAACCGCCCCGCCCCTCGTCATCTGGGATGTCGGACTCGGTGCCGCCGCCAACGCCCTAGCCGCCCTCGAAGCCTACGAAGCCCAGGCCCTCCGCGGCCCCGTGCGCGGCCTCCAGATCATCAGCTTCGAAAACGACCTCGACCCCCTCCGCCTCGCCCTTCGCCACAAACGCCACTTCCCCTACCTCCAACACGGCGCCGCCGACGCCCTCCTCATCCGCCACCAGTGGCACTCCCGCCGCTTCCCCCGCCTCACCTGGCAACTCCTCCACGGCGACTTCGCCGAGCAACTCCACCACGCCCCCGCCCTCCCCGACTTCATCTTCTACGACATGTTCTCCAGCCGGACCCAAGCCGACCAGTGGACCATCCCCGCCTTCGCGCGCATCTTGACCGCCTGCCAACAACACCCCTGCGCCCTCTTCACCTACAGCACCTCCACCGCCGTCCGCGTCGCCCTCCTCGCCAGCGGCTGGCACGTCGCCCGCGGCGTCGCCGCCGGCGTCAAAACCGAAACCACCATCGCCCTCACCCCCGCCGCCGCCCCCGGACCCTGGCCCCTGCTCGGCCCCTCCTGGCTCAGCCGCTGGGCCCGCTCCCACGTCCAATTTCCCGATTCCCTCCCAGAAGAAGCTAGAGAGGCCTTCGCCCGCCGCATCCGCCACCACCCCCAGTTCGCCGGACTAGCGGAAACCGAACCCGCCTAGCCGCCGCACTCCCCGCCCCCGCGAGCTGCCCCGCCCTTACGGCAAGGCAGCCCGCTCGCGGCAGCCCCTACCAAGTCATCGCGGCGAGGCGGCGCGCCACCTCCTCCACGTTGGCCCGGCTATTGAAAGCGCTGATCCGGAAATAACCTTCCCCCGCCGCGCCAAATCCCGCCCCAGGAGTGATCACCACATTCGCCTCCTGCAACATCCGGTCAAACAACTCCCAGCTCTTCACCCCCTCCGGACAGCGCACCCAAATATAAGGAGCATTGATCCCCCCAAAGACCTCCAGGCCCGCCGCCACACAAGCCTCGCGCAACAGCGTGGCATTGCCCAAATAGTGGCTGATCAACGCCTTCACCTCCGCCTGCCCCGCCGGGCTAAACAGCGCCTCCGCCGCGCGCTGCACCGGATAAGAAACCCCGTTGAACTTGGTGCTCTGCCGCCGCGCCCACAGCGGATGCAAGCGGTGCCGCTTCCCGTCAGCGCTCGACGCCATCAAGTTCTTCGGCACCACCGTATACGCACACCGCACTCCCGTGAACCCCCCGTGCTTGGAAAAACTGCGGAACTCAATCGCGCACTCCTCCGCCCCCTCAATCTCAAAAATCGAGTGCGGCACCCCAGGCTCGGTAATGTAAGCCTCATACGCCGCATCAAACAAAATAATCGCCTGGTTCTCCCGCGCAAAACTCACCCACGCCGACAACTCCTCATAACTCGCCGTCGCCCCCGTCGGGTTGTTCGGATAACACAAATAAATCAAATCCACCTTCTCCAGCGGCAGCGCCGGCACAAAACCATTGCTCGGCAGGCACGGCAAATACACCAGGCCCCCATACGCCCCACCCTCATCCGCTTCCCCGGTGTGCCCGCACATCACATTGGTATCCACATACACCGGATACACCGGATCCGTAATCGCGATGCGATTCTGCGACCCAAATATATCCAAAATGTTCCCCGTGTCGCACTTCGACCCATCCGAAATGAAAATTTCCTCCGCGCTGATCTTGCAGCCCAGCGGAGCGTAGGCGTGCTCCGCGATCGCTTCGCGCAAAAAGCTGTAACCCTGCTCCGGCCCATAGCCGCGAAACGTCGCCCGGTCCCCCAGCTCATCCACCGCCGCCTTCATGGCCTCCCGCGCCGCCAAGGGCAAGGCCTCCGTCACATCCCCAATCCCACAGCGAATCAACCGGGCCGCCGCCTCGCGGTTCTCCGAAGTAAAAGCCGCCACGCGGCGCGCGATTTCCGGGAAAAGATATCCCGCTTTGAGCTTGAAGTAGTTTTCGTTTAGATAGGCCATGGCAATCCGCATGTAGGCGGAACCGCCGCTGAATCAAGACAAAAACCACGGCCCCCGCCCCCGCGCCCCCTCCTATTGCTCCCTCACCCAGTCCCGCATCTCCGCCAACTCCACCTCAAAGCCACTGCTCAAAATCGGAAAACGACACCAACTCCGCGGATCCAAGTTCTCATCGTCCAAGTGAAAACTCGGCGCATAGCGCTCCCGCTTCCACTGGTTGCGGCACCACAGACTAAAAAACCGCCCCACCCACCCGCTCAACTGCTCCAGCCCATACTCCGGAAAACGCCCCCGCATCTGCCGCAAGACCTCCAACGGCATCTCCTTGTCCCGGATCGCCGCGCGCTCAATCGCGTCTAGCAACACATAGGGCATCAGATCGCCCTCGTCCGTCTGCAGCTGCTCCGGAGGGCGCAACTCCGCCGTCGGTGCCTGCTGGTTCACCAAACGCAACACCGGCAAGGGATGCCGCTCCGCCGGCCCATGCTGCTCCATCCAGCCTAGCCAAATGCGCAGCCACGCCTTGTCAATCCCCGCAATCGGACTGAGCCCACCGCTCGTGTCCCCATCCATGGTGGCATAGCCCACCGCCGCCTCGCTGCGGTTGCTCGTCGAAAGCAGCAGCGCCCCCTGCACATTGGCCATCATCCAAACGCTAGGACTGCGCACCCGAGCCTGGATGTTTTGCAAAGCCACATCGTCCCGCTCCCAACTCAAACTCCGCCCCAGCCCGCCCTCCACCATCGCCGTATACCCCGCCACCAAGGCGCTAATATCAAATTCCACGTGCCGCGCCCCCACCGCTTCCGCCACCGCCCGCGCCGCCTCCCGCGTCACGCTCCCACTGAAGCCGCTCGCCTGGTACGCCGTGGTCAACAGCGCCCCCACCACCCCCGCCACATCCCGCGCCGCCGCCACTTCCCCATGCCACGACAACTTCTCCTGAAAACCCGCCAAGCCCAACTCCTCGCAACCCAACTCCACCATCAGCCGCACCAACACCACCAGCGAAGCGCTGTCCGCCCCCCCACTCAGCGATACCACAAACCCCCGCGAACGGCTCTTCCGCAGATAGTCAAAAAGCCCTAGCGGAACCGCCCGAGAAAACTCCTCTAATTTTAAATCCGCCGCCGCCTCCCAGGGCTCCGCTGCCCGTCCCCCAGCCACCGGCTCCAGCTCCGGCCACGCCAACGCCGCCCGCACGCACGCCCCCTCCGACAACTCCGCCACCCCAAAACGGCGCGCCTGCGCCACCCTCCCCAAATCCACATCCACCTGCGCGCTGATCACTCCAAAATCTTGATAAGAAAAACGCTCCGCCGTCGCCACCAAGCGCCCCCCCTGCGCAATCATGGCCTCGCCATCAAAAATAACCCGCCCCGACTCGTTCCCCAACAAATTCGCATAAATATAGGCCACCTGGAACGCCCGGCTCCCCTCTAACACAAAGCGCTGCCGCACCGCATTCTTGCCAAACGCAAAATGACTCGCGCTAGGATTGAGTATCACATCCACCCCCCGCGCACTCAATCCCCGCCCCGGCCGGTCCGACGACCACGCATCCTCACAGATTTCGCAGCCAAACCGCACCCCCCCCACCTCGTAAATCAAATCCCCCGCCGGATAGCTGCGCCCCTCCTCATCCCGCAGCGTCACCGCCACCCCTTCCGGCCAAGCCTTAAACCACCGCGGCTCATAGTGCAGCCCATCCCCCGCCAAATGCCGCTTCCCCGAAAACCCCAAAATGCGCCCGTCCACCAGCAGCGCCACCATGTTGTAAACCGCCTTCTGGTGCCACACCGGAAGCCCCACCGCCACCACCATCCCCACCGTGTCTCCCGCCAACTCATGCAGCCGCCGCCACGCCATCCGCCCCACTCCCGGCGCATGAAAAGCATCCTCACAACCATACCCCGTTAGGCACAACTCCGGAAAACAGACCACGCTCGCCCCCTGCGCCCGCGCCGCCCCCAAGGCCGCCCGCAGGCGCGCCACATTCCCTTCCCAATCCAGCGGGATCTGATTGAGCACGGCAGCAGCAACGTTGAGCAACTTCATAGGCTCTCCCATCTACGCCACTCCCGCCCCCCTTGTCGAAAGCAAATCCGCCCTCCCTCAAGGCGCCGCCAGCAAGGGCCCCGCCAACTCCCGCACCGTCTGCGCATCCATCAAAAAGATCCCCGGCACCGCACTGTGCCGACCATAATACAGCGGCGCCCGCGCCTCCCCCGACATCGGCGCAAACTCCACTCGCACCTGCTGCACCCGCACCTCCCCCACCCCAACCCCAGGCACCTCATAGGCCGCTTCCAACACCACCGCAGGCAAAGCCAATGCCCGCAAACTCGCATCCGATTCCCCCTGCCACGACGCCACCTGCAAGCTGCCCAACCGCGCCGCGATCCCCTCCGCCGCCGCCTGCTTCAGCAGCGCCGTCACATTCTCCCCCCCGCGCTCCGCACTCCACACAAACGAATTCGCCGCCGCCTTCAACTCCACCGCCGGCGCACTCCCCAAAGTCTGCCGCAGCCCCCGCAAATTCAGCCGCTCAAAACCAGGCAATTGCAAGGTCCGCCAGCGAATCAACTGCCGCGGGATCAGCCCCGCCACCTCCGGCCCCACCTGGTACACAAACGGTTCACCCGCAAAGTTAGCGTAGACCTTGCCCGTCGGCAAAATCCCCAAACGCAAAATCCGACTGTTCTCCGTAGTCGCCGCCGCCAATTGCTCCAAGCTCGCATTCCGCCCCGCCACAAAAGTGAGAGTGACCGCCGCCGGCTCTAAACCATAGACCGTCTTGTCCATCAAGGCATCGCTGCTAAACTCCAAAATCTCCGCCTCATTGAGCGCCTTGATCAACTTCTCCACCGCCGCCCCAGAGGCCACCTGAAAGGCACTCCCCCCCCGCGGCCGCACCACCCAGCGCTCCCCCACCCGATATAAACCCACGCTGTCCCCCTCCCCTAACTCCACTTCCAACGTCGCCACCTTCGCCGGATCTAAATTCCCTAGCTTAGTTTCGCGAAAAGGCGCCGGACTCTCCGCTAGGGCGATCGCTTCCACCAACTCCCGCTCCACCTTAAACTCCACTTTCCGCTCCCGGTCCAAGCAAGTCGCCTCCTTGGAAGCCGGATCCGGATCCGCAAAAAAGGCCAGACTCACCCCCTTGCGGTCGTACGCCCCATCCGGCCACAGCGTCACCTCCGCCAGCATCTGCCCCATCGGCTGCCCCGCCCCAGGCCCCGCACTCGAAAAACGACTCACCTTCGCCCCCGTCAGCAATCCCAAAAAATCCTTCACCACCGCCTGGTCCGCTCGCGCATTCGGCAGCGGTCGCGAAATCACCCACGGCGCCCCCTCCACCTCGCTCGTCGAGGCCCGGCTCAATTCAATCTCCCCCTCCCCGCGCGTCACCGAAAACTTGCGGATGCGCTCCGCCGGATATTTTGTTAGTGAGCGATCCCTAAACTGGTCCTCCGGCTGGCTCAAAAATTCCCGCAAGTCAGGATTCACCAAGTAAATGTCCTGGCGCGTCTTGACGTCGTTAAACTGCAAATACATCGCCTTCCCCAGCGGCGCGGTCCGCCCCACCTTGAACTCCACTAAGCGCCCTCCCCC